>CAMVLM010000075.1 GCA_947168335.1 uncultured Butyrivibrio sp.
AGACTGTAAATCTGCTGCAAATTGCTTCGGTGGTTCGAATCCACCGCCATCCATTAAACTTAATATTGCGTAACGGTTACTTTTCGTTACTTTATAAATGCCTAGATAGCTCAGTTGGTAGAGCAGAGGACTGAAAATCCTCGTGTCCTTGGTTCGATTCCGAGTCTAGGCATCTTTTTTTATTAATTTTTATCAGACTATGTGATTGACCAATTTAGTTTGTAAATAATAGAATTGAATGACAGGACGCTATTTCAGGTTTTTTTTACAGGAGATCAGGGTAAATGATACGTATAACTGTTTGGAATGAGAACAAACATGAGCAAGAACTTGATGTTGTAAAAAAGATATATCCGGAAGGAATCCATGGGTGCATCAAGGATTTTCTAATAAGGGAAGAAGATTTTGAAGTACATACCGCTACTTTTTATGATGAAGATCATGGCCTTACAGAAGAAGTGCTGTCAAATACCGATGTGCTTATTTACTGGAGTCATGCACTGCAAGATCAGTTTTCAGATGAGGTTGCGGAGCGTATAAAAAGACATGTATTATCCGGAATGGGACTTATTGCCCTTCATTCAGCGCATTATTCAAAGATGCTCCGACTTCTTATGGGAAGTACAATGACACTTAAATGGAAGCATGATGAGGAAGAGAAGCTCTGGTGTCTGGCACCGCTGCATCCAATAGCCAAAGGAATACCTGAATGTATTTCGATTCCTGAAGAAGAAATGTATGGGGAACCCTTCGATATACCAAAGCCGGATGATGTTGTTTTTGCAGGCTGGTTTTCAAACGGATATGTATTTAGGAGCGGGTGTACATTTACCCGTGGAAAAGGGAAAATATTTTACTTCCAGCCGGGACATGAAACAAATCCTACTTATCATATCCCCGAAATACAAAGAATCATAGTAAATGCTGTTAGATTTTGCAATCCGGAAGGCATAAAGCGAATTATGCCTCAAAATAAGGAGGTAAAAGGTTGAAACTTTCAGTATTTTACGATCATGTAGTGCAAGCTCATGAACAGACCGGAAAAAATATCAGAGACATACTTATTGATGTAAGGAATTATGGTGTAGAGGCCCTTGAGATTCGACTCAGCGATATTCAGGAAAATTCTGGGGTAATTGACCTGATAAAACAAACGGGTTTTTCCATTAGCTGTATATATGAATTTTATGAAATGGGAATAACTGATGAGATTGCAAAGGTTAAGGCCCATCTGGATATGGCAAAGAGCCTTGAAGCCCCTAACATAATGATTGTACCGGGCTTTTTACAAGGTGATGATGTAAGCAGGCTTAAAGCAGATATGGCAGATGCTTCCCTTCTGAATTCATTCTTTGATTCTAATGCGGAAGTAAAACAAATGGCGAAATGTTTGAATCAGGCTGTAACAATGGGAAAGGAATTGCATATCAATGTCCTTTTTGAAGATTTCGATGATTTTTCTTCGCCAATGTCAGGAATAAATGGAGTTGCATGGTTTTTAGATAAGTGTCCTGAAATAGGATACACTTTTGATTGTGGCAATTTTATCATGTATGACGAGGATGTCCTGGAGGCATTTGGTAAATTCAGGTCAAGAATACAACATGTTCATTGCAAGGACAGGTCGATAGAACCTGTAGCTGTAGGTGATGGAAGAATTCCAATAGATAAAGTGGTAACCGCATTGCTAAAATCCGGATACAAAGGCTATTTTGCAATTGAGCATTTTGATGCAAAGAATCAGCTTGAGTGTATAAGGAAATCTGCGTCTTTCCTGCACGCCTGTGAAAAGAATATCTCTGAAGCTGGATCGAAAAATAACATTATTGTTGAGTTTAAGGAGCATTTTGAGAAAGCTGAAAACAAATAGACCGGAAAGCAGACATGGATATAAAATAAACAGGCGTAGTGACATTTTCATCACGATGCCTGTTTTTTAGGTTTTAGGATTAAATACAATTGCCTGAGATAAGAATATTATTAAAAAAAATATATAATTGATGAGGAAAATGAAATGATTAATAGGATATGGGAGCTTCTTCATGATAAGAATACAATAGTCTTTTTTGATATCGATGGAACGCTTACCAGTTATAATTATGGAGCATCTATCTTTTTAACTAATGAGCAGGAAAAGTTACGGATATCAGGGAGTAACACTAATCATGGGAAATAGCAGATTAAATCATATTGAAGAGTTATATTTTACTAAAACCTATTATGGCACAGAGGATGGCAGGGAATATGTAGCGGTATCAGTACGATGCCCTGTAGAAGAAGCAAGAGATTATGCTGCCGGAATCATGGATCTTAATGTGAATGAAATAAAGGCTGTACCTGGATTTTGGTATGCTGATGATGAAGCTTTGTATGACGCAGATCCGGGTTTTGCATGCAGCAGAGTAAACGTATTCCATAAGAGGATTCCTATGTGCGGCCTTATTGCGGTCGATATGGATGCTACGCTTTTGATGAGTGATAAGACAGTAGCGCCCGCTACAATAATGGATATAGACAAAGCTGTCGCAGCAGGGGTTAATCTTGCGTACTGTACGGGCAGGGCTATTGTTGAGATGAAAAAGTACTTTGCTGAGCTTCCTCAGATCAGATACGCCATATGTTACAGTGGAGCTATTATATATGACTGTGTCGAGAAAAAGGCAATATATAAAAATGAAGTTGATGCCAAGTACTTTGAACCAATCATTACGACAGCTCAGAAGTACGGCGGAATGCTTACTTTTCTGACTGAGGATGAATCGATTGTTTCTGCAGAGGATCTTGAACATATGGAAGATTTCCATATGGGAGTATATAAGCCTATGTACATCAAAGTTACAAGGCGTGTAAAAGATATGAAAGAGGAGAGCACAAAGCATTCCTCAATAACAAAGATCAATATATATTTTAGGAATGTCGAAGACAGGGAGAAAGGATACAACGAATTAAAGCATCTTCCGCTGGAGTTTGCATATGCCGAAAAAACCAGTCTGGAGATGAACGCCAAGGGTGTCACAAAAGGAATAGCGATGCTGAAACTTGCAGAAATACTGGGAGTTTCAGCTAATGAAACCATGGCTATAGGCGATGCAGATAATGACAAAGATATGCTAAAAAGAGCCGGTTTTTCAGTAGTGATGGGAAATGCAAAACAAAGTATAAAAGCACTTGCCGATATGGTCACTAAGGACAATGATCATAACGGAGTGGGTTATGCGATCAGAGCAATGATTGGGGGAACAAGATGAAAGAAATCTGTGGAAATTGTGAATGGTATAAGATGAGCGCCTGTGAGAAGAATGTACTTTCAGGGAAATATATTATAAAGGAATAGGAAAGATGACAGATAAAATCAAAAGAGTTTATAAATTTTACGGATGGGAGGATGCTGATAAAGTATCTCCAATAACACCAGGATATGAGAATATTAAAGATCTTTATTTTATGTATGATCTTCTGACTGAAATATGGTCAAAGGAAACATGCGCGCCAAGGATGCGAGATGATTGGACAACGCAGAATATGACGCTTGGACAGTGTTCCATTACGGCATTTTTGATTCAGGATATATTTGGTGGTGATGTATATGGAATTGAACGTGCTGGCGGGAACTACCATTGTTATAACGTTATTGACGGAAAAATCTTTGACCTTACGAGCGAACAATTCGGAGATGAGATTCTGAACTATAAGGATAATCCGGAACAGCTCCGGGAGGTCCATTTTGCAAAGGAAGAAAAACATGAAAGATATCTGCATCTGAAGGAAGCACTTGCTAAAAAGCTCAACAAAATATCCATGTTGAATCTTATAGATAAGGCAGCAAAAGGGAGTATAGATGCGGCTGCTGAACTGGCAGAAGCCTATTTTACAGGTAAATACGGCGATACCAATCCTGAAAAAGCAAAGAAATGGGCAGGATATGCTGCTAAAAAGGGAAGCAGACCTGCTAAAGATTTGCTTGATGAAATCAGCAAACAGTAAAAATGACAGATTCAGGTTTATTCTTCATAGTATCTTGTGTTTTAGCCATTTACCACTTTTCCATCTTGATAAATCAAGAGCAGCTTTTATGCACCAGTCAAGTCCCATGGCAAGGGCAATTCCAACGACTCCCATATGAAGCAGGTATAAGACGCTGATGGAGTGTCTTGGAAGTATGGGTTTCTTCCTTGTTGTATAAATCCGTATCATCAGTATAGTTACAGTAATCGCCGTTGCATCCATTGACAGACTCGGAAACAACAGTGCAGATGAGATGCTGTATTTGCTATGTGTAACCGGACAAAAGAATCTGAATTCATATTTTGACAGTGCGGAAGAGTCGGTGACGAAGCTTGCCAAGGTTGCGGAAGAGGACCTGAAGAAAACCGGCTCTGGGGAGCTACCTGAGCATGTGGAGCGTGTGCGCAGCACGTTTGAAAAGATTATGTATCGTTCGAGTAATGTATTAACGTATTACTACAGAATTGATCCTGAGGTTTCCAAGAAAGTAAAAGGATTCTGGTACACCAACCTTGACGGTGAGGGGTTCAGAGAACATGAAGTGACGGACATTACGCTCTATGACACCAATGATACCAGTGAATTGCAGTGGTTTACCATCCCGAAGGCCACTGGAGAGTCTATATGGATTTCTCCATATTTTACTGAGAGTATTGACGTTCGCGTGCTTTCCTATAATGTTCCAATTTATTGGAACGATGAGTTTATAGGGGTAATCGGTGCTGAGATTGACTACTCACTAATGTCTACAGAGGTTAAACATATTACCCTGTATGATAATGGCTACGCTTTTATTACGGATAATGATGGTAACCTTATGTATCATCCTTATATCGACACGACCATACTGACGGATATGAACAGACCTGATGTTCCATCGGGAATTATGACCGCAAACAACCATTATCACTATATCGCAGATGGACAAGAGAAGATGGGAGTATGGCTCCCTTTAGACAACGGTATGCGGCTTCATGTATCTGTACCAACTTCGGAGGTCAACGAAACATGGAAGAAAATGGTAGGAAATATCCTGATTGCTTCAGTTCTTTTGTTGCTTAATCTCAGTGTCATTATCAGCAGGTTTGCACTGCGTCTAACTAAGCCACTTAATGAGCTGACAAAAGCTACTGAGCAGGTAGACAGAGGAGATTACAATATTAAGCTCAGCTATGATAAGAATGATGAGGTTGGAATTTTAACGAAGACCTTTACCAATTTGGTAAAAAATCTTCAGAATGAGATCCATGCCCTTGCCGAATCAGAGCTGGCTAATAAGGCTAAATCGTCATTCCTTTCCAATATGAGCCATGAGATCAGGACTCCGATTACGACTGTTCTTGGAATGAATGAGATCATCAGTAGAGAAACCACGGATGATAACATTCTCGGATACTGCAACAATATCCGTATAGCGGGAAACAATCTACTGGGAATCATAAATGACATCCTTGATTTTTCAAAGATTGAGTCCGGAAAGATGGAACTCATCCCTACATCATATTCTGTAAAGGAGCTTTTCGGAGATCTGTATAACATGGTACAGATCAGAGCCAATGATAAAGGGCTGAATCTGAAGCTTGAAATCGATCCGCATCTTCCTGCAGAGCTCGTCGGGGATGAGCTTCGTATCAAGCAGGTGGTTACCAATCTGTTGACCAATGCTATCAAGTATACAGAGAAGGGCACGGTTACCCTCACTGCATCTCTTAAGAACAAAGATGATAAAAAAGCGACAATATATATAGCGGTTACCGATACCGGTATCGGTATCAAAGAAGAGGAGATGCCTAAGCTTTTTGAGAAGTTTGACAGACTGGATACACGAAGAACCTATACGATTGAAGGAACAGGCCTTGGACTTGCCATCACTAAAAAGCTTCTTGTGATGATGGGGACTGATATTGACGTAAAAAGTACTTACAATGTGGGATCCAAATTTTCCTTCAATCTTGAGCAGGAGATTTCGAATCCTGCAGAAATAGGCCAGGTTGATGTACGATCCATGAATACCATGGATCGTTCGCGGTTAGATCGGTTTTCATTTGTCGCTCCAAACTGCCATATTCTGCTGGTGGATGATACAGTTATGAATCTGGAAGTAATCAAGGGTCTACTGAAGCCGACTCAGCTACAGATCGACGTGGCGAGCAGCGGCCGGGAATGTATAGAACTTTTCAGTGCAAATTCCTATGATCTTGTATTCCTGGATTACAGAATGCCGCAGATGAATGGCGTGGAGACGCTGAAGGTATTAAAGGAGAAGGAGCCTGAGAAGGCAGCTTCAACTCCTATTATCTCGCTGACCGCGAATGCTATTCAGGGAGAGCGTGAGCGCATGATCGAAGCCGGTTTTACCGATTATCTGCCCAAGCCTGTGAATATATCTGATATGGACGCCGTGTTGGTCAAATATCTACCGGAAAATGCGGTTGAACTGGCAGACGGTAATGATGCGGAGGAAGTGGATCCTTACGAGGGAATTCCACAGGAGGCATTTGAGTGCTCGTGGCTTGATGCTAAGGAAGGCGTTGAATATTGCGGAAGCGGAACTATGTATATGGAGGCTCTGGAGTTTTTTGCAAATGCGACAGAGAGAAATGCCAATTTAATCGAGAAGTGTGTGGAAGAAGGGGATATAGAGCTGTACACGACCAAGGTTCATTCATTAAAGAGTACATCCTTATCCGTTGGGTTAAAAGAACTTTCCGCAAAAGCAAAGCAACTTGAACTTGCGGGTAAAAATAATGATATAGAAACAATTAACCGTGATACGCCTGATTTACTTAAGTCCTATCGTAAGATCAGGGATGATTTGGAAGCGATACTGGCAAAAGCAGCGAATGAGTGATTTTCGCAGAAAGGTGGGGAAGTAATGAGACGTAAAACAAATAACCCCGTGTACCTGCTGACAGCGATTTTTCTTACTGCATCTCTGTTATCCGGATGTAATTCCACACCGGGTGATTCCGGAAAGACAGATGCATCGACAAGCTCAGAGCCCGATGTATCAAAGTTTTTGGTTGCCGTTGAGGAAGAACCGGATACAGTGGATTTTCAGTGCACATCTATTCACTACACGGTTGCTCAGAATGTTTTCGACCGTCTTGTGGAAATGGAAAACAATGCCCACGGAAGCGCCGTTGTCCTGCCTTCTTTAGCTAAGGAATGGGAAATATCAGATGACGGTTTGACCTATACCTTCCACCTTCGTGAGGGAGTGACCTTCAGCAATGGATCACCGCTCACTGCTTCGGATGTGCTTTATACGTTTACAAGGCTTTTGACTCATCCCGATTCCTGTAACCAGGATATTGTTGATGTAATTGCAGGTGCAAGTAAGCTGAGGGCCGGAGAGACAGATAATCTGGAAGGCTTTGAGGTTTTGGGAGATCTTGACTTTTCTATCACCCTGGAGCAGCCGTTTGCAGCTTTCCTGCCATGTTTGTCGATGCCCGGAGCTTCTATTATGGATGAGGAGACGACCACTGAAGCCGGGGATCGTTTTGGTAAGGATCCGGAATGGACTGTAGGAACAGGGTCCTTTATCCTGTGGAAATGGAATGACGAGGGTATGCTGCTTAAGGCCAACAAGTCATGTTGGAACGGAGCACCTAAGAATGAAGGCGTGGATCTGAGGTTCATATCTGATACCAGCGAGATTGAGGCACTTTTTGAGAAGGGCGGGCTGGATATTCTGGATCTTGACGGCCTTGGAAGTGTGGCAGATAAATATATAAGTGACGATTCCTATAAGGATCGTTTGTTCCGTGCGCACCCTGTAGGAATTACCTATATTGCGCTTAATGAATCGATTGAACCTTTAGACAATGTATCCGTACGAAAGGCTTTACAGATGGCTCTGGACAGACAGGCGCTTTTGGATAGCAGTCTGAACGGCAGAGGAGAGCTTGAACAGGGAATTTTTCCTCATGGTCTTAGCGGATATAATGAGAATCTGGCTGAGATTTCCTATGATCCGGATGCAGCCGCAGCTCTTCTGGCAGAAGCCGGCTACGAAGATGGTTTTGAGATGACGTTAAGTGTTAAATCAACTGCTTCATCATGGGAGAAATCTATGATGGAAGAGGTGGCATCCATGTGGGAGAAGATCGGAGTTACTGCAAAGGTTGAGGTTATCGATGAATCAGAATGGATGAAGCTGAGGAAGAGCGGACAAATTACCTGCTACGAGGCAAGCTGGACAGCTGATTTTAATGATCCGGATAATTTCATCTACACATTTTTTGGTAACAAAGATAATACCACCTTCAGGAGTCTCTGCTATCCAAAAGAGGATATCATGAAGCGAGTTACCGATGCCCGCACCATCACAGATAAGGATGAGCGTATCAAGGAATACAGAGACTTAGAGCAGACCATCATTCAGGATGATGCTGCCTGGATCCCGCTGTTTTCACGAATCCGCTTCTATGTGAAGGGAGAGAGACTGGATGGAATTAAGGCCTCCTGGAACGGATCGGTGAAGAATAATTATCGCAATATGACGATAAAATGAGGGGGAGGGGAAGGAATATGAATCCATTAACAGAGACACAGGTAGCAGACTGGGTCGCCGCAAAAGCGCAGGAGATGATGCAGGCTCAGCTGGCTGCATTGGGACCGGAAAAGATTGAATGTATATTCTGTAATAACGATGACATGGCTATAGGCGTTATCGCAGCATTAAATGATGTTGGTTATAATCTCGATGGCGAGACAGACCCTTCTAAGATAATTACTGTGATAGGCGTAGATGCAACAGACACAGGACTTGAATATATTAAATCCGGTAAACTTGCAGCCACTGTCAAGCAGGAAAGAGCACTCTGATGAAATGCCTTTTTGGTATATACAAAAAGGATGAAGGCAGCATTTTTATAAATGGCAGTGAAGTTAACTTCACCGGACCAAAAGATGCTCTTGAACATGGAGTTGCCATGGTACATCAGGAGCTCAATCAGGTTCTTTAATCCAATGTAATGGAGAATCTATGGATGGGACGCATCCCTAAAAAAGGCATTCTTATTGATGAGAAAAAGATGTATGAAGATACTAAAAAACTACTTGATGAGCTTGCAATCTCTATTGATCCCGGTGCGCTCCTCAAAGATCTTTCTGTGTCCAAAAGGCAGATGATAGAAATAGCAAAAGCCACTTCATATAAGGCACAGATTTTGTTTTTGGATGAGCCAACTTCTTCACTTACAAATGATGAAGTAGAACATCTTTTTAAAATAATGAGAAAACTTTGTGATAACGGAGTTGGAATCATCTATATTTCCCATAAAATGGATGAAATCAAACAAATATCAGACTAAATAACCATCATGCGGGATGGCAAATGGATATCAACTGATAGTACCGATTCACTAACTAAAGATGAAATTATCACACGAATGGTCGCAAGAAAAATGTCTCAACAATTTCCTAAGTCTAACAAACCGAAGGGGACACTACTGTCGATAAGAAACTTAAGTGATAAAAATCGCAAAGGTTGTAATGATGTATCTTTTGACCTGAAAAAAAGGTGAGGTGCTTGGCATTGCAGGACTTGTCGGTTCAGGAAGAACAGAGCTTCTTGAGACGATATATAGAAGTAAATCTTTTTTTGAATATGTTCAAGTCCGGCCTTAAGAGCTTCAAGGGATTCAATTGTTTTGGATTCCTGTACCCTCATCATTTCCAGTATCTTTTCAGAATTGTTCTCCATATCTTTCTCGTAAGTAAAGAAAAGCTTAATCTCATCGAGAGGAAGAAGGGCCTTCTTAAAGCATTCTATAGCATTTAAGCGGTCTATATGTGAATCGTCATAGAATCTGTGCGAATTTTTGTGTTCGACATTTTCCAGCAGCCCTATTTTTTCATAGTAACGTATTGTTGAAGCAGGTAGATTAAACATTTTTGAAAGATCGGTAATAGTATATGCCATGGTTTCTCCTTTTTTGACAAAATGAAAAAATCTTACTACAGAAGATGCTGCAAAGATGATTGAGACTGTGGTATCTCTTGGTATCAATTACATTGATCATGCTACATGTTATGGAGATGGCAGAAGCAGATAAAATTTAACTCACACATGAAGAGTGGTACAGATTGATTAAGTGTGCGTTATTTTGAAACTTTTTACACGGAAAAAACAAAATAGCGCACACTAATACTTCATTTAGTTGTATAATATTTTTTGTTGCATTCATATAATTGCAATAAATATAAATGAGACTAAAATTAAAAGTTTAAAGGGGAGAACAATAATGACGAAAAAAGACATTAAATCAAAAATACGAGGTTATTATCTGTGGAAATGGAGAATAGCATGGGGATTAATTATATTTTTGGCATTGACGGTTATTTCAGTAATAATTGTTTCCTTGATGTCATTATTTTCTACAGGTGATCCGTTGGTGTTTAATACTATCAAACTGTCGAGTTTACTTTCTGGGGTGGGAGTTGTTTCCTATATTATTCTTTTAGGATTTGTTTTTGTTGCCGCTCTATTTCCAATAGGAAAATATAGTATTGATGATAAGATACAGAAGGGTGATATTACTGAGCTTTTAAGCTATATAATAGAACTCAAATGTGATTACAACGAGCAATATGATAGTCTCATGGTTATTTCAAGAACTACAAAGGCGATGGTTTCAAAGATAATAGGATGGGCCAGAGACGATTATGAAGGATCACTTAATACAGCCTGGAATATGCTTAACAGATATTTTAGAGACCGTGTAATATCAAAGATAAACTTTGAACATTTTCAATATTACTGCAAGGAACTACTTTCACAGCTTAATGAAGATAAGATAAGCATAAATTCGTTAAATGAAATACTTGAAGGAAAGTGGGACGACACATCCAATAAAGCCCAAGACAAAAGAGCAAGAAGGATACTGCCTGCAGAATTCTGGATTTATATTATATGTACGGCGGCCTTACTGCTTTTAATAGTATTTAAAGTTGCCTCTCATTTTATTAAAATCGATCCTTCCAGTCAAAATATAGTCATGCAACTAATATGGGACGTTGGTTCGGATATCATAGCTGTCGTTTTTGCTATGTTTTCAATTAAGACTTGCTGGATAAGCACTTTTGAGAAGTAAGCATATATTCGAGAGTTTGAAATTTTTCTATAAATAAGGATCTTCTATAATAATTTAGATTTTCTGGGGAGCAATCAGAGTGAACCGACCCCCAAAAGTTAGACCAAAAATCTAACTTTTGGAGGTCGGTTTCTTTATGCCTAAATATTCATTTGAGTTTAAGAAAAAAATTGTTCTTGAATATCTTGCCGGTAAAGGTGGTAATGTCTGATTAGCAATAGTGACCCCTTGAAATGATAATCGGAAAGATTTATGGATTCACCGATAACAGTTATTAAATTTCTTCTCCAAGTACTAAATAACCACCCTGTTTTCACTATATATGTTATGTAAAAGAGAAGTCCGATAGTTTACAATAAGTATATAGTCAGGAATAAATACCACATTCAGGATTGGACACGGCCTCGAAGTGGTAAAAAGAGGAGGTTTAGTAATAGACATATGAAAAAAATATTAAAGGCAATTGCAATTTACCTTTTTTTCTTTGTTATGTTATTCAGTGTAGGGTTGCTCAAAGCCAAAGCTCGAGATGTAGGTTTAGATGTACACTTGGTAATGGTGACAGTAATGGCATTTATAGGAACTTTAATGTATTATCTGATGAAAGCATTGGTCGCAGTAAGAAGTAGTAAAATTATTTTGCAGATCTGAGGTTTTGGTATTTAAGAAAGAAATGGAGGAATTAAAATGAACAAAGGTCTTAAAATTCTTCTTGCAATTCTCTTGGGATTATACATCATATCTCCGGTAGACCTGGTATCTGCCTGCCCAATAGATGACATTATTATACTTTTAATTGCTATAGCATCAAGCAGGAAACTTGGGCAGAATCAGAGAAGGGAAGTGATTGAGGCAAAGGAGGTAAAAGTAATAGATCACAATGGTTAAAGTACTACTTTCAATATTAAAAAAAGATAAGCAGATGTATTTATTCATTATACTAGGTGTGGTTTTATTACTTTTTCCCGAAAAGATTGCTCAATATGCACCATACATAGTAGGTATAGCGCTTATAGTATATGCTGCGATAAATATTTTCGTTGAACTTCGTTATCCTGAATCTGAGATAAGTCTTGGAGGTGCAATTGTACGAGGCGTTGCCGGAATAATACTTCTGATGGAAACAGAACAGGCAATAGCAATTCTGGGTATAGTCTGGGCGGTATTGTCATTAAATGATGTGGCCGAAGAAATTGATGACTATAGGCGAACCGGGAAATTCAGGATAGTTGGAGCAGTAAGTATCGTGCTTACAATCATATTCTCTGCATTGTTAATGTTAGATCCCTTTGAACATTTTGCATTTCATGTGCGTATACTGGGACTTGAGATGATAGCAGAGACCTTTATCCATCACAGAGAGAAATGAGATATGTTTCGGTTATGATAAGTTCTTTCTATAACTTGTTATAGGAAGAACTTATTTGTTTTGCCCATTTTGGGTTGTTAAAATTGTTTTCGGAAAATGTATTTACATGAGGAAAAGATAATGTCGAGAAAACAAAACAGATTTAAGGAATACGGTATTGGAACTCAGGCAATACATACAGGAACAGATTATGACGAAGAAACCGGTGCTATCAGAAGACCTTTACATATGGCAAACAGTTATAAATTACCTGATGATCTTTCGAATGTGAACTATTCATCAACTGATCTTCTGATGTATTCAAGAAATGGAAATCCAAATCAGCATTGGCTGGAGGAAAAAGTGGCTGCCCTTCATAATGCTGATGATGCTATTGTTTTGGCAAGTGGAGTGGCAGCTTTGCATGCACTTTTCTGGACTTTGTTAAGGACCGGGGACAGAGTTGTATATCCGAAAGTGAGCTATATGGCTGTTTACAGGATGTTCCATGAACTCTTTAATAACAAGTTCGGGGTAGAAACAGTAATGGTAGACATGACTGATATTGACGCAGTCAGAAAAGCTGTAACTTCCGGAACAAAACTGGTTCATATAGAAACCCCCGATAATCCTACAAATGGAGTCTCGGATATAGAAGCCATAGTGAAAATTGCTCATGAAAACGGAGCAGTTGTTTCAGTAGATAATACATTTGCTTCTCCATATAATCAAAAGCCATTGGAATATGGAGCAGATTTTGTTGTGGAGTCGCTTACTAAATTCATTAACGGTCATGGAGACGCACAGGGCGGTGCGATTATATCAAATGATCTGGAAACTATGGATCGTATCAGGTATGAAGCACAGGTGAATGTTGGTTCAGTCATTAGTCCCTTTAATGCATGGCAGATTTTCAGGGGATCAGTAACTTTCCCGCTTAGAATGCAAAGGATAAATGAAACTGCCCTGGAAATTGCAAGGTGGCTGGAAAGCAGGGAACATGTTACTTTTGTTTCCTATCCCGGACTTGAGAGTAACAAAGGACATGAACTGGCTATAAGGCAAATGAAAAATGGTTTCGGTGGAGTTATTTCTTTTGGAATAGACGCAGATGATAAGGCAGTTGAGAGATTCTGTGCTGCCCTGAAGATTATATCTTTTGCTGTTTCGCTGGGGCATGATGAAAGTCTGATATTCCCTCAACCCAGCTATGATGAGAGAATTGAGCTTTATCCGGAAATCTTCAGAAAAGGCTTTATCAGATTTAGTGTAGGACTTGAAGAAAGCGAGGATATTATTGGGGACTTAGACCAGGCACTGAAAAGTATAGGATTATAGAATTGGAGAGATATTTAAATAGATGTTAAATGAGTTTTCTAGAACACAGTTATTGTATGGAAAAGAGGCAATGGCTGAGTTGGCGCGATGTAGAGTTGCAGTTTTTGGAATTGGCGGAGTAGGAGGTTATGTAGTTGAGGCGCTTGCCAGATCAGGTATAGGAGCACTTGATCTTATTGATGATGATAAGGTATGCAGAACTAATATAAACAGACAGATACTTGCAACAAGAAAAACAATTGGCAAATACAAGGTGGATGTTGCTGAAGAAAGGTTAAATGAGATATCACCTGACTGTCAGGTACGGACTTATAAGACTTTTTACCTTCCTGAAACTCAGGATCAATTTAATTTTATAGATTACGATTATGTAGTTGATGCAATTGATACTGTAACCGGTAAATTGACAATCATAGAAAATGCCAAAAGACTAAATGTACCAGTAATCTCATCAATGGGTGCCGGGAATAAAATCAATCCTACTGGCTTTGAAGTTGCAGATATATATGATACATCTATTTGTCCTCTTGCTAAGGTCATGCGCCGTGAGTGCAGAAAACGTGGAATTGATTCATTAAAAGTTGTTTATTCAAAAGAAAAACCTATTCGTCCCCTTGAGGATATGTCAATCAGTTGCAGACAGCATTGCATATGTCCTCCGGGAACAGTCAGAAAATGTACAGAAAGAAGAGATATTCCGGGATCTACAGCATTTGTTCCATCAGTTGTAGGTCTTATTATTGCGGGCGAAATTATTAATGATCTTGTTCGCAGCAGGGTATAACAAGGAGTTTATTATGATTAGTATTAATGAACCATTGGATATAGAGTTGCAGAAAAAGCTTGAGAAACTTGAGGCTTATATAAGAGAACTTGGATCTCTTGCAATTGGTTTTTCAGGTGGGGTTGATTCGACGTTCTTACTTGCTGTAGCATATGAAGTGCTTGGAAATAATGTAATTGCAGTTACCGGTGCAGATGCATCTGTTCCAGAGAGGGAACTTAAAGAAGCGAAGGCCTTTTGTGATGAGAGGGGTATCAGACATATTATTTGTACTGTGGATCCATTGAAGGAAGAAGGATACAGGCATAACAGTCCTGACAGATGTTACTTTTGCAAACATGGTATCTTTACTGAAGTGAAGAAAATTGCTGATGAAAATGATATCAGGTATATGGCAGAAGGTTCAAATATGGATGATATCGGCGATTACAGGCCTGGATTAAAAGCTGCAGCAGAACTTTCAGTGAAGAGCCCGTTACGTGAGTGCGGATTGTACAAAAATGATATCCGGATGATATCCAAAGCTATGGGCCTGCCCACCTGGAGTAAACCTGCATATGCATGTCTTGCTTCAAGATTTGTTTATGGTGAGGAAATCACTGAGAAAAAGCTGCGTATGATTGATGAAGCAGAGCAGTTTCTCATAGAAAAAGGCTTTTTGGAGGAACGTGTAAGAATCCATGGAAATATGGCGCGAATTGAAGTTCCGGCCAAAGATATACTTCGTCTTTCAGAAGATAAAATGAGAGCAGCTGTCTGTGAAAAATTTAAAGAAATCGGCTTTTTGTTTGTTACACTGGATCTTGAGGGATATAGACTTGGAAGTATGAATGCAACTCTTCACAAAGGGCATGGTTATAGGTGAAGAAGATAGATATTTTTAATAATTCCAATTACCGTAATATTCAAAAAAGTTCCTAAAAGGGGAACTTGAGACAAAGAAAGTCTTATTAAATCCGAATAAAACACGTTGTTTTATTCGGACAAAACCGAGTCGGAAGGAACCGAAAAAAAAATGAAATTTCCGGGAACAATCCATGTGGTTTTGCGACCAACTACCAAAAACGTAAATTTTACGACCTGCATGGTATCGCATTCTTTTTTCATCAAATGTCAACTTCCGCACAGGGGATTTGTGTCATGTCCTTTTACACTTTGTTTGCCAATTTATTTACATTACTTTTGCCAATAACGATTATTGAGCACTTTTCCTACAAAATACCGACTGTTTAGAGGTAATTAATTTTCGTCATACAGATCAACTTCTGCAGCAGATTTCTTGTGTTCCTCATCCATGGCAGCGTAATGTTTTACAGTAGTATTTACGTCTTTATGCCCGAGGACATCAGCAACCATGTAAATATCACCAGTTTTGTTATATAGCGTGGTTCCATAAGTCCTGCGGAGCGTATGTGGGGAGACATTTTCTGAAATACCTGCGCTGGTTTTGAATTTCTTGAGCATGGCTTCAATGCTGCGTACAGCAATACGATTACGCTTTAATGACAGGAACAGAGCTTTTTCCTTCGGATCATCTGTTAAAAATGGACGTTCATTCTGTATATAATCACGCAATGTTTCCTGGACATTTTTATTCATGTAAAGATGAGTTTCCTTGCCGCCTTTTCTGACGATTTTTATGGTGTTTTTAACGAAATCTACGTCAGAAACATCCATACCGACGCATTCTGAGACTCTAATCCCTGTATTTAGGAACAACGTTACTATGGCAAGATCTCTCTTTGAAACGTTCCTTGATCTTGCGCAGCTGCGGTTTGTAGCTCCTTTTGTCTCTTTTACAGCATGTATAAGCCTGTTTGCTTCATCCGTGCTTAGGCGTTTGATGTCATTTTCAACAAGTTTCTTGTTTTTATCAGCTTTTAATGTAGGATCATCTGATATGAACTCTTTTTCTGCCATATATGCAAAAAAGCTTCGCATACTGGCCATTTTTCTGGCCAGAGTCCGGTCGCTTACCATATGTGATCTGATGCCATCAGATGCCTTCATATAACTCTGGAATTCATTGATATCCTCACAATTAAGCGCTTCCAGTATGTCCAGAGGGATTTCATTTGTTTTTTTATTTTTGCATTTGGGATTTTTGGCTGTTAAGAACCGGAAAAATAACAAAACATCACTGGCATATTCGTATGCAGTATTGATTCTGTGGTTTCTTATGCATGAGTCAATGTATCCGCCTGTATATAAAGGCAATTGATCCTGGATTTCCCTGATCTTTGCTGTCTTGTTTTTTTGCAAATCCTTATAATACCTGGAATTCTTGCCCATAATCCCTCCGAAAGGCTGTTAAATACTGCTCTTTTTGTTTTATGTCCTAATATTACCAAAAACAAGTATTTTGCGCAATATAAAGGAAGGCTAAAACCGCTATGTTCACTCAAAAAACTGCGAAAGATATTTATTCTTTCGCAGCTTCTGTCAGTTTAATTCTATATTCGTATAAT
>CAMVLM010000076.1 GCA_947168335.1 uncultured Butyrivibrio sp.
AAAGCTTCTTAAACTCTCCGCTTCCGCAGACATCCATTATTCTCTCATCATACTCAGGACCTTCCTTGGCATAACCATATGGTCCCTCCTCTTTCATCTTATGAGAAAGATCTCCGCTTGCAACATAAACAACACGTCTTCCCGTATCATCAACTGCCTTCTGGATTATCTGTCCCATCTGATAATGAAGCGCCAGCGGAAGTCCTGATAGTCCTATTCTCACAAGTTTAAAATCCTGATATTTTTTGCAGATAAAATAAAGCGGAATGAGAGTTCCATGGTCCAGGCCGGGATCACGCTCTCCCATAGTTCCTGCCGGGAACTCATGCGGAGGTCCATCAAGGCCGCCTTCTTCAGCTATTTTGCAGATAGCAGAAACCAGCTCCGTATCGTATTCAGCATCAAAAGAGACCTCCGGTGCCTGGAATCTTGACATATCACCGCTTGCGGTTTCTCCGGGAGAAATATGAAAATAGTCAGCATACATCACACTGTGCGGGCTTGAAATAATTATTGTTTCAGGCTTAAGTACAGCTATTTTTTCTGCCACTTCATTGTAAGCATCTGTTGTATCTTTTATCTTTTCTTCTTCGCCATTTCCCACCTCCGGTAAAATAATGGGTGGATGTGGAACCATAAATGCACCAACTATAGACATATCTTCCCCCTTCTGTCACTTTCTGTTTGAAAGTAACCACGCCATAACATGTACACACTGTTGAAATTCACCGCTGAATATCATTTTTTCAATTTCATCCGGCGTATAGATCTCCACATTTAAAAACTCTGTATCATCGAGATCCTGTCCCGAAACCTTCCTGCAATTCTTTGCCATATAAACGTTTGCATAATTGTCAGCCAGTGTTGCATTGGACGGCATAGTAATAAGATGAGTCCAGTTTTCAGATTTATATCCCGTCTCTTCCAAAAGTTCTCTCTGCGCCGTCTCCAAAGCCGTTTCAGAAGGCTGATTTCGTCCCTCACAGGCAAGCCTCTTTTCAAGATTTCCCTCTATTTTCCAGTATTCCTTTCCATCAGGGCTCTCGATCCCACCAGCAGGAAACTCCACAGTTACCTGATGTATTCCCTGTCTGTACTGCCTTACACAGATGAGGTTTCCATTTTCATCAAAGGGAACTATTACCACATAATCCTTCCTGCTGTAATTATAATATGGCTCAAAAGTTGTTCCGTCCGGGAACCTGAAAGCGGACTCTCTTAAATCCATCCACTTATTCTGAATAAGATGTTTTGACTTAATCTCCTCCCAGACAAGATCATTTCGTTCATTCTTCATTTCTTTTACCACCAAATAAATATTCTCACTAAATTTTACCATATTTATTTATGTGCTATAATCATCCAAAAGATAAATGTGGTATGGAGATTTTGATATGAATGAGTTGGACGAGCGCTACAGCACTTCTGAAGATGCGATTATCGGCGCCTTTTTTCTTTTAATAAGAGAAAAAAACCTTGATAAAATAACTGTTTCAGATGTAATACAAAAAGCCGGCATAGTCCGCAGTACTTTTTACAATCACTACGAAAATATACCGGCCCTTATCATCGCCGCAGAGGATAAGACGCTTAATGATATTTTTAAAATGATGGAAAGCTTCCACCCAAAGAACGATCTTGAAATGTGCAAATCATATTTCCTGGCAATCTGCAATTACACCAAAGACAATCCTTTTCTGGCCAACCTGATAAAAAGCGCAAGAGGCGATAACTTTTTTGAAAAAGCCATGACTATGTTCCATCAGTACGTCTCAAAAGTTACCGATGAATCAGATAATCCCGCTTCAGGCAAAGAAGAATTTGCCTTCCTTATTGCAGGTACCATCGGTTCTACCCTTGGCGTCCTCCACAAATGGATCGCGGAGGACTTTATGTCAGCTCCCGAAGATGTGTCGGGTATTCTTACAAAAATTTTTATGTCAGGTGTACTTCCGTCACTTATCAGTACCTGATCAGACCATGCCGATGATCTCGCCAACTTCCTTATCCGGATTCTCAATTCCGGTAAAAAGAATCCTCATATAGTAATAATGAAGAAGCTCTATATCCTTTTCAGAAAGTTCAGCAGTCTGATAGTGATATGAAAAATTCATTGCTCCATTATCAAGATGCGATACAGTCAGATACATCTTCTTTGTTGCAGCACCGTTTGCAAACCACTTTGCATGAAGTGGAAACTTATCAAGAAGCGGATTCTCCATCTTTGCAACAAGAGGCATATAAGTGAGATAGCAGCTCTCATATGTTGTATCCTTAGGAGTCTTATACCTTTTCGCCATCTCTTCTTTAATAAATACCGGGTCGTACGTGCTGTGCATATACACCCTGTTCTGCATATTCTGCACATCATTAGCCGCATCAATAAATGATCTTTCACCATTTATAACGGTTCTGCAGGGGAACATTATTGTTCTGCTTCCGCCTGAATAACGCTCAAGTTTGGTGGATCTTCTGGCTATGAAATTCTCTATTGTAATATCTTCCTGACCTGCGTTCTGTTTTGACAGATAAGTTCTAAGTCCGAGGATCAAAAGATTATTCATGGAAACATTGTTATTCTTGCAAAAATCCATAAGAGCTGCTGAAGGCTCCGGCTCAAGAACATAATCTTTTACTGCCACAAACAGATCTTTTCTTCTTATATCAGCTGCACGCAAATGCAAATTTTTATGTTTCTTTCTGGAATCATCAAGAACTCTCGGCCCCTGAATATCGGAATAAAGAGGCTCTCCCCAGTTATCAAGAATTCCATCCCAGAATTTTTTATCTCTGCTGAAACGCTCCTCGTTTGTAGCTTTCTCAATATCCTTTGATACTGCAGTCTCATAATCAGGCAGTTCTTCCGGATACTCCGTGCCAAACGCATAATGAGTATAAAGTGCCATTATGTCATTGGCCATTACAAGCACGCCCACAGAATCAATGAGTCTGTGATCCATGTGAACAAAAAATCCGTTATATCCTTCAGGAAGCTTTACCATGCTGATATCACACATAGGTATGTCATCACCGTCAAATGTAGTGTACGCCCACTGCTGCATCATTCTGTCAGCTTCTTCCAATGACATTCCTGATAAATCCTTGAAAGGAATTTCTCTGGTTTCCCTGCTGATAAGATACTGCTGAATCCTGCCCTTTGAATCAGCCTTGGTAAATCTGACTCTCATGCAACCATAGCGCTTGTATTCCTCTTCTATACATTTTTTCAGAATATCAAAATCCAGATCCAGCTTTATGGATGCTACAACACTAAGACCTGATACCTGCTGTGTACCATATTCCTGAATCCATTTATAATGCATATTCTGTGCCGGTGTCAGTGGATATTTTTTCGACATAATATCGCCCCCTCTTTTCCTGATTAAGAATCTTTACTTTCTGACAACAGAAGATATCACAGTTTTTGGCCTAAAACCATAGCTTTCAGGAGTTAATGAACATTTGAACAGAAAATGACCGATACCTCAAACATGACAAAAAAAGAACTCCGCAGCTGAAAAAACTGCGAAGCTCTGATTTCTTATTAATAGATATCCTTATGCGGAAACCTTTTCCATTGAGAAGAATAGAATACTGTGAAGTGCATTCCTGTTTTCTCATGTAAAGCATCAAGCTGATCCTGGTAAGTATTTTGTTTAGTCTTCTCCTATAACTCTGAAAAGCCAGTATTTTCGGCACTTTAGATCTTTTTGAATATCTTTGTCTCGTCGTCGAGTTCTCCGGCAATCTGCTGATTCTCATCCATACGCTTGGAAATATTATCCATATCATTAACAAGAATCTGTGTGCTTTCAGCCGCAGAAGAAACACCGCTTACACCTTCATCAATAGCTCTGGTAATACTGCTGATAGACTCTGCAATTTCTTCAAAGGTAACCTTGAAACCTTCTGTTTTATCAGTGAAATCAGCCATTACAGACTCTACATAATTGGCGTTTTCCTTGTACTTTTCGCCATCTTCTACAAAGCTTGCAAACTCAGGAAGAATTGATTCCTTAAGATAAGAAACCAGTTCGTTTGCATTATCAGAAAGATTGTGAACCGCATTAACTACTACGGAGTTGATCTCCTGAATATTACTTGCTGTCTGTCGGCTGTTCTGAGCCAGTGATCCAATCTCGCCTGCAACAACCGCAAAGCCTTTACCTGCTTCTCCTGCTCTTGCTGCTTCTATTGATGCATTAAGAGAAAGAAGATTTGTCTGACTAGCAATGTTCATGATTTCATCAGTAAGGGAGTTAACCTGGTCAACGCTCTTACTGTCACTTATTGCAATGTTAAGTGCTTCGAGAATTGTCTCCACCTTGGCATTGGTCTCATTCATATTCTCTTTTGCAGCCTGCTCCATGGTATTTGCATGTTCTTTCATGGATCTTGAATACTCATTTATCTCACGACTCTTCTGAGCCATTTCTTCTACTTCAGTTCTTACAGTCTCAGTATTCTGATTGATCACACCTGCACTGTTCGCAACTTCCTGCATGGTTGCCGTCAGTTCCTCGGTAAGAGCAGACAGATCGGATGCACTTCCATTAGACGTTCTTACGCTTCCCATAACATCTCCTACTACCTTGAACATGGAAGTGGAGTTGTTTGTGATCATTGTGAAGATATCCTGAAGAAGTTCTATAAATGCATTGATACCTTCAGCAAGAGCACCTATCTCATCTTCGGAATCAACAGTGATCCTCTTTGTGAGGTCACCTTCACGGCGATTGATACCGTCGATAATATCCTGCAGCTCTTCTTTTGCCTTGATAACAGGATGTACAACATGTCTTAAAACCATAAAGATTGCGATTATCACTGATACAACACTGATGATAATAACAATCATGCTGGCAAAACTGGCCATTGCATTTGCGGCAGATAGTTCAGTTCTCGCTGCAGATGATTCCTCATGGAAGGATGTAATGATTTCATCAATATCATTGCTTAACTGTTCAGCACATTTGGCAACTTCTCCATTTGCAGTCGCATATGCATCCCTCGACTTCTGATTTGCACTCTGAGCAAGAAGTATCTTTATGGAATCCCTGAATGACTGATAGTCTGTAAGCATCTTGTCAAAAGCTGCCGCGGAATTATCACTCTTGTACTCACTGTATTCAGTAATTGTTGTCTCCACCTCAGCTTCTTCCGCTTCAATCTGTGCAATAACGGAAGTCATTGTCTCAAAATCAGTAGCCACAATATGTGACAATGCCAATGTATGAATATCTTTGGTTTTTTGTCCTATTGCATCTATTTTGGTTATAGCAACCATGTACTGATCAGCAATCCTGGATGCAGTATTGTTAACTTTTCCAAGATTTACCAATGCCATTACATTAGAGATAATAGAAACTGCTCCCAATAACAGGACCGGTATCATGATCATTAAACGAATGCTTTTTCTTTTACCCATTCTTGTACCCTCCTATTATCAAGTATTATCCGTGGATTCTTCTGTTTCAGTATCCACGGTTGATTCTTCAGCCGCTTCTTCGGTGGTTTCCTCGGTTGCTGTCTCAACAGCCTCCTCTGTCTTTTCCTCAGTCTTTTCCTCAGTCTTTTCCTCAGTCGCTTCTTCTGTTACCTCCTCAGCAGTCTCTTCGGTAGTTTCTTCTGCTGTTTTCTCTGCAGCCTCGTCAGTGGTCTCCTCTGTAGCCTCTTCATCGATGATTTCTTCACCGGTTATACCTGAAACCATCTCGTTTAAAAGTGTCTGCATATCTTTTCCGGAAGGATTACCTTCACTCATTAGCGTGCCAAATGTAGCTGCAGGATCCCAATAGGTTCCTCCAACTCTCTGAAGGCTTGAAAACTCAGCCTGCTGCTGAAGTGCCTGAATTGCTTTGGATTCTGCTACAGCGCCTGCCTTTGACGCATTTAGATTAGAGGGGCCCTGACCTCTCATTTCAAATCTCAGTGTCTGATTCTGCTCATTTGTCATCCAGTCAGCGAACTCTGCTGCCCAGTCAGCGTTTTCAGAATAAGAATTAACACCAATAAGCTTATATCCTGCATAGCTTGCCATCTGAAGCTGATTCCCGGCTACTGTGTAAGTGGGAAGCTTGCAGGCACCATAATTGTCACCCCAGGCTTCTTTTATGGAATTTTCATCCCAGATTCCGCTTACTCCGGCAATGATTGAGCCATCAGCTGCTCCTCCAGCAAACCCTTCTTCATGCGAAGTAGTAAATGCCTCATTTTTACCTATACGAGCCATTGCTTCAGCTACATCTACACCTTTTATATCTGTTGTCTTGGAATTCCAGTCGCAGAAAGTAGAAATACCATCGTCATTAAGTCCGATTTGCATGCCGGTATTTCCAAAAAAGGAATACATATACCATCCGGAATTCATCTCCATGTAAACCTTTTTTCCATTCTTATTTGCAACATCAAGAAGTGAATCCATTGTCTGCACATCGTCTTCACTAAGATAAGCTTTGTTATAGTAAAGGAAATATCCATTATCGGCGGTGAGTGGATATGCGTAAAGAGTTCCGCCTACAGATGCCGCATCACTTGCAGCAGAAAGATTTCTTCCGGATATATCGGAAGCATTTTTAACAGCCTTCAGAACGCCTGATGCAACAAAAGCCATAAGCTGATCATCTGCAAAAGTAAATACATCGGGGGCATTAAGCACATCTCCAAGTATCTCATCCTTACAACTTGATTCACTGTGGGCTTCAAACGTGATATTAAGTGTGGCTTTTGAACCATACTGGCTTTTAAAGTTGGCTATTATCTGATTTATTAGTTCTTCATCCTCATCAGCGCCCCAAACCCTCAGGTTTACAGTACCTGAAGAAAGCCCTTCCTCTGATTCGGTCTCTGTATTCTCTACTGTGGTGGTCTCTTCTTTTTTCTCACCACAACCGCCAACCAGGGAAGCAGCTAAAATCAGCGATACCAGGATTGATAAATACTTCTTCGCCATGTTCCAGCCCTCCTTACATTGAACGCAATTTTCTTGCATATTCAATTATACCTTAATTGACTGTCCATAATATAAAATGCTGATTAAGAAATTCTTAAAACATAGCAAAGAAGCAGTTTTCAGTGTAACAGAATGTTGAAATATAAATAACATTTAACTTGCAAGATCTCTTCTGTTAAAGTTCCAGAAGGCAAATACTATTCCACAAATAAATATTGCTGCAGCCAGTATCAATCCCTTTACAGGAGTGTCTGCATCCGTAAATATTTCGGAGGCATTGGCATATGAATAAGGTCCTACAAAAAGGTAATCCTTCAGATCCGGAATCACTCTTCCCATCACATCATAGGAATAGAATATAAGTGCCATTCCAAGGCCAAGCCCCATTCTGTTTTTACCTGCAAGAGACGAAAGTCCAAAACAGATTCCGGAGATCTCTGCATTCATCACAAGCTGCCTTCCCATGAATACGAAAAACTCTTCAGGAATGTCCTCACCAAGCGCTTTGAATCCTATGATATAGAAAACAGTGCAGACCACAGTAAAAACAACCAGCATCACTGCCACACACAGAGCTTTAGCAGCAAGAACCCTGCTTCTTGACATTGGAAATGAAAAGATAAACTCGCCGGTGTGACCATCCTCTTCCTTAGAGATAATATTTATGGCTATTATTGCTGCGAACATACCGCTTCCAAGTCCGTGAACAGTTCCTACCTCAGTTGCGAAATAACCCTTCAGTGTAGCAATACTAAGTGTACTCATTCCGAAGGCATCAGAAAATGCACCCATATTCGAAAAGGCATCCGCCATTTCCTTCATGTCACCTTTCATGCTTTGGTACAGGAGAATACATACAAGTCCAAGTGCTCCCACACATATACTCCATATCAACAGATTCTTTATATTTATTATCAGTTCTCTTTTTAAAACAGCCTTCATCATTCATCCTCCTCGTAAAAGCTCAAAAATGTTTCATCATCAATGTGCGGTGATTCCAGCATTGTGAGCCTGCCTTCTCTCATTATTGCTGCATTTTTACAATGCTTATCAACCTCTGAAAGAACGTGTGTGGACAAAAGGCAGGTTGCACCTTCATCCACATACTCGTTTATAAGTTCAAAAAACTTTTTCTGCATCAGGGGATCCAGGCCGCCTGTAGGCTCATCGAATATAAAAAGCTTTGGTCTGTGCTGCATTGCACATACTATACTGACCTTCTTTCTGTTACCAAGAGAAAGCTCTTTTATTCTTTTTCTGGTATCGACCTTAAGCCTTTCACATAACTTTTGAGCCTCTAAACTGCAGTCAATCCCCCTCACATCTGCTGCATATTTTATGACATCAGCTACTCTCATTGAATCGTAGAACCAGGCCTCTGAAGGCATATAACCAACCTGCTTCAGTATTTCAACATGGTCCTTTACGCTGTCCATCCCAAGTATCCTGATACTTCCCTCATTGAACTTCAGAAATCCAAGCATGGAACGAATGGTGGTGGATTTTCCTGCACCGTTGGGGCCTAAAAATCCAAAAATGTCTCCCTGCTCAATCTGAAGTGAAACATCTATCACTCCTCTGTTTTTTCCATAACTCTTAGTCAGATGACTAATCTCAATTACTTTTTCTTTCATAACACACCTCCTTCATTCTGTTAATTTATTCATAGCAAAAATAAAAAACGGGAACAATATATGTTCCCGTAAGATGCACTATTTTACCCTTATCATTCACTTTTTTTATGTTGTGTCTGGAATAATTTAAGATCCTCATTGAGTTTTTTGTCATCAATTCTTCTCTTGGATTTGTAGATAAAAAAGACGCAGATATAGGTAAACAAAATATAAGCAGCAAAACCAATCGACACGCCTATGTTCTTATCAAACCAGCTTCCGACATAGGATACAATAACGTGAAGCGCAGTACAAATCACCATTCCCGCAATTTCCTTCGCGCCAAGGCTGTCGGCCTCATCGAAGTTCCACAGAAGATATACCTGAAGATATCCTATTATGTAGCAGGTAAAGATCAGCTCTGTCATATGAATAATACTTGCATCAAATATGCCGTTAAACATTTTGTAACAGCAGTAGTAAAACAGAAAGGCAAAGAAATAGAGGCAGGCCTTGAATTCTATGCCTATTTCCTTTGTAAGATACAACTCCCAAAGAGTAAGCTTTTTTTTATCTTTCATCACCTTTCTCCTTTCAAAAGTCTTCTGAATGCCGAAGCATATCTTCTTGAAATTATGATATGCTCCCCGCCCTCCATGGTGGCATCGATTCTGTTGGATGACATGCTTTTCAGAGCTTTTACTCTGTTTACATTGATGACCATTGATTTACTGCATCTGAAAAAGCTCTCATCATTCATGTCCGTCATAAATGAATTCAGACTGCCATCAATCTTTAATACACTATCACCTGTATAGGCAAAAAGCTTATCGTCCACCGATTCCAGATAAAGAAGGTCCCGGGGGTTCACACAGACCACCTCTGAATCCATCTTGCCCCAGAGCTTAACATCAACTCCGGGATCTGCTTTATTCCCAAAGTCACTGGTTTCGCCTTCAAGGATTTCAATTATCTTTTTTATCTGAGGAGTGAGAATTCTATAACGCAGAATTATTTTTTCATCTCCCTCTGAAATTTTCTGAATATCTATTTTCATGTCTCAACCATTCTGTTTTTATATTCCAATGTGCTTAATTATATTTTACATTATTACCCATAGTGATAATATAAAAATTGATAAAAAAGCTCATTTTATGCAAAATTCAGACAATCGACTATTAACTCACATGGAGATTTGATTATGCATTTTGTTGACGCAAAGGGAATACTTACCGGAAGCGGCGGACATAACGGAATGAATATCTATCGCGGTTGCTCTCACGGCTGCATATACTGTGACAGCAGAAGTAAATGCTATCAGTTCACGCATCCTTTTGAAGATATAGAAGTAAAACAGAATGCACCTGAGCTTTTGGAAAAAGCTCTTAAATCCAAAAGACGCAAATGCATGATAGGTACCGGTTCCATGTCTGATCCGTATATGCACTGCGAAGAGAATCTGCAGCTTACAAGAAGATGCCTTGAAATCATACGCGATAATGATTTCGGTGTGTCAATCATAACGAAATCCGACCGGATTCTCCGGGACATTGACCTTCTTGATGAAATAAACAAAAAGGCTAAAAGCGTTGTCCAGATAACACTCACGACCTATGATGATGAGCTGTGCAGTATTTTGGAGCCCAACGTATGCAATACAAAACGACGTATAGAAGTACTTGAACTCATGCAAAAAAGAGGTATTCCTACCGTTGTATGGCTTACTCCCATTCTGCCTTTTATAAATGACACCGAGGAAAATATAACCGCAATACTAAATGAGTGTGTAAGGACAGGAGTAAAAGGTATCATAAATTTCGGAATGGGGCTTACTCTTCGTGACGGCGACCGTGAATATTATTACGCTGCACTTGATAAATATTTCCCGGGAATGAAGGAACAGTACATAAAAACCTTTGGCAATGCCTATGAACTTCAAAGCCCGAAGGCAAAAACGCTCCGGGCAATTTACAAAAAAATATGTACTGAAAACAATATAATGTCGACTCCTGACGAATGCTTTGCCTACCTTGACGAACTTCCTGAAAAGTATCATCAGATGAGTCTGTTTGATATATAATCACACTGAAAGGACAAACCTATTTCCAGGGGCGTCCTTTTCCTGTCCACCCTTTATTTTTCCAGTACTCCACATCCCTGGGATTCCAGCCATGGATCTGAACAAGGCGCATAATTCCAAACATGGCTCTCAGCTTCAGTTTAGGCTTAACTCTGCCTTTCCTGCTTTTTATGCAGTCTGCTATCTTTGACGTTGTCCTATTTATGCTATCCAATTTCTTTTGGCTGATACCATCCCAGGAAGTTGCTGCTACTGCAACGCCAATCTTATAAATCTCGGGGACACCCCAGTTAAAAAGACTGTCCGCCATGTCCTTCAGAGTGGATTTTGTTCCTGCTCCCGCAGCTGTTGCAATGCAGACTGCCTGTTTTTTGAACATTCTTTCATCAGGTCTGTGAGCCATCCATTGGTAGCCAAAATGATCAAGCATAGCCTTCATGCTTCCTGTTGCATGAAAAACATATACCGGACTTGCAAGTATTATCAAATCCGCATTTCCCAGTGCTTCAGATATTCTCCAGGTTGGTGAGTCTGTATCCATACTATATTCTCCCATCCATTTTACTTTATTTATTTTTTATTGCCCTTTTACGGCGTCTTCTTCACATAAGAGATAAAGCCTATCATTATAAGACCCTTAGGCTCACAATAATACATTGTATGACAAATAGGCCATTCCAGTGCGACTAAAGTCGCAGGGCCTATTTGCACTTGATTCATATTCTCACGAAACCCGCAGTAAATGCGTGTTTCTGTAATTTCATCCAATATATCATCAATTCTTAATGAATATCTGAACAACATGATTGGAATACCCCATAAGATCAGGTCTTTCCGCCGTTGCTTTTAAATACTGAATCCATTCATTATATGAGTCTTCGGACATATTGTTTACCGCCTCCCTTATAACCTGCGACAGACCATCCTGTGCAAATCTTGGTCCTTTTAATACAGGCAAAGTCGACAGAACCTTATCCGTAAGTTCATCAATTGCAGCTATAGTATGTAGCTGTATGGATGAGCCTGTATTATCAGTAACTAGTGCAGTGTCCCTCTCATATCCTATTTCGTTTATCTCTTCCGCAGGGTTTTCACTCTGAAAAATATACTCAATGAGAGGGGCGTCCTGAAGGACAAATGCAATAAATATTGGCGCGCCCTTCTTTGCAACACGCACAGCCTCTTTTATCGCAGAAATTCTCTCCGCGATGGTTTCAAGATGGTAAATTGGACCAAGTTCCAACACAAGATCATAGGTATCATCTGAGAAATCTCGCAATTCCAATGCATTGCCCTGACAAACATTTACGTTTTGCTTATCTCGAAATAATTCTTTCATCCTTGAAACGTTGTCTGGATGTAAATCAATAGCATCAACATGAAAACCTTCATCTGACAAAGCCTTCGTATATACGCCACATCCAGCGCCAACATCTATGACCCTTGCGCCGGGCTTTAAGTATTTGTGAAGATAATGCTTCGTTAATATGAATTCCGTTTCATTTGCTTTTGTGTAAAATAATCGATTCTCTTCAACAGCACCTGCGTACTGCCTCAAATACAGTTCCTCCAGTTCTTTTCCCTCAAGTCCCATTTCTCAATTCCTCCTTTTTATCCATACAAAAAAGCACATCAGTAAGATAAAAATCTGTCTGGCGTGCTTTCCAAATATCATTATAAAAGAAAATCTACACAGACAGATAAGACCTACCCTCTTACAGCTGTGTAAAAACCCTTAGCTATAAGCGAATATGTCTATACATCATCTCCATGTAGTTATACATATAACGCTGGTTCATATGTGCTCCTAAATTGATTATATTGATAGTAATAATAAAGCTGCCACAATAACCTGTCAATTATTTATTAATGTGAATTTTTAAAATCCACTAAATAACAGGTTCGCTGTCCCCATGGTTCAAGTTCCGGTTCAAGCACGGATGTCGCGCCATTTTCCACGGCACTCTTATATGCTTCATCCACCTCTTCAAAGGTATCGACATACAACGCTATTTCAAAATGACCATTCAAACCCTTGATGTATTCATATCGCCTAATACTAATCAGCACTCTGAATCCAGTTATTATATTTGCAATCATTGTCGTTTTCCATTGCAAAACGCAGCCATCTCTTTTTCCAGCAGTCGGAATACATTTGCAACCAGATACCCATCCGCTACCGCATGATTCATACGAACCGATACCGGCATCATGATTCTGCCATTTTCCTCCCGATATCTCCCCCAGTTAATGATCGGCAGGAAATAAAGAAAACCGTCCGGCAGTTCAATATTCAGAGAATCATAGGACAACCAGGATATATAAGATGCATCAAACCAGTTGGGATGATTTTCCATATCAAGACCATACTCCCTTGTCTGTTTTGCCGCCTCGATATCAGAGACAGCATTTTTGTAGAATGTGGCATAATCCGGATTATAGCTCGTATATACCGGTGTACATGTTTCGGTATCCTCATGAAAAATATACTGCGTAGGGTTAATCCTGTCATAACAGATCAATTCCTCAGTCTGCCAGAGATACCCCATCCTGTAATCATCTCGTGAATTCAATACCTTGGATAAAATGTACAGAAAATTGATATAGAACTTTGTACCACTATCCTTCGAGCTCTTAACAAGCTCCGTCACATCAACCCTCACCGTCATGGAAGTCGAGCACTTGCAATCCTCTGTAAAATGCTGGAACACACCCTTTCTATAATATGTTTCTTTATCAATAACTCTATAGTTCATATTCTCTATTCCTCACAAATTATTTTCATACTTCGCGTAAATCGAATCCCGTTAACTGTCTGTTTGCTTTATGCGAAATTCTGGATGGTATTGGGGTCGCTTTTTCTTTTCTGGTAAAAGATGAACCCATCCTCAACCTTTATGATCCGATAGCCTAATCTCTTGTAAAAAGCATTCGTCCGCTCATTCCAACATGGGGTATCCAGATTAAACTCATCAGCACATGGGAAATTATTTTCTATGCATTCCATCAAACGAATTCCATAACCTTTTCTATGATAGACGCTATCTATAAAGATTCTGCCGATGTAAACATTTTTCTCTGTTTCATCAGGGAATACAATGGCTGCCCCAACCATATCATTATCTATCATTGCTTGATACAAATTCCCCTCTCTGGCCATTTGTTGATGCCATTCTATCGAATCGAATCCAGGCGGAAAATCGCCATTTACCCCGCCAACATTTACATCTGTTTCAAAAGCTCTGATCGACATATCTACGATTTTTTCTATCTGATTTGCTTCTGCTTTGACAATATACATCCCACTTCTCCCAAACTGGTATTTCATCCAGTGAATTACCTGTGAAATTGTCAGCATTCAATCTTTGATAATATATTTCAGCAGACATTACGCCATCCTCCCCGCTCATTTTTCCTGTCTACTTCAGCAGACTGTATTCTCTGTGATTTCATCCATCCATTCTTCCCTTGAAATCGACGACACATGGGTCGTTCCATTTGTTTCATCCGGATATTCGCATACAAAATGCATCCCTATGGATTCTGCTGTTTTTATGGAAGATACATTGGTATATTTGCAGTAGGAATACAGGGCTGCGTAATCCGTATTGCGGAACGCCCAGTCACGGACAGCTTTGGCGGCCTCTCTGGCATAGCCTTTCCGCTGGCAGTCACGGCGGATATGGTAGCCGATTTCCGGCAGTATCTCTCCATGGATATTCTGGAGTGTCAACCCACAGTCACCGATCATCTCACCGGTATCCTTCAGACACACTGCCCACAACCCAAATCCATTTTCTTCATAACGTTTCATGTTACGCTCTATCCATTCCCTGACCTTTTTCTCGTCGAAAGCATAAGGATAGTGCTGCATAATATCAGAATCAGCCAGGACTGCATATAAAGCTTCAAAATCTTCCATATTCATTTCGCGTAAGAAAAGTCTCTTCGTTTCAAGAATCACTTGCATATAATCTTCTTCTCCATGAAATTCAGGGATATTCTCAATGATCATATCCTTCTCTATCCTTTTCTTTTCATCATCAGATAGCAGTTAATCCCCTCTTTATAAAAATCAGGCAATTCCCCGACACACTGATATCCCAGGCTCTCATATAATTTCTTAGCTTCCGGATTAAAATCATCTACGGTCAAAAAGTATTTTGCTGAAGAAGAATCGGAAACATTATCCTCAAAAAACTTCATCAGCTGTTTACCGATACCGAGATTTCTGCATTCTTCCTTTACTGCAACTATATGAAGATATGGGTAGCTCCCAAAAACACCATTTGTCATGTAATAAATAAACCCAAGACATTTCTCATTATCATCCAATGCAACATATACATCTTCTTGTCCCACTGCGTATGTAAGCAGATTAGTTGCCTTTTCATGATTGCTAAAATATGCTTTTCCTAAATCCGAATTTTGCAGGATTTCTATACAGCTATCGATATATTTCATATCTGCAAGTTGAATATGTATATCCATTTTCTTATACTCCCGTCACACATTAAGGCTTTCTGCCAGGGTTCATATTCCTTCGGATCCTGTTTTGCCACTGTTGATAAACTCCTGCACCTCATAATCCTTTGGCTCAGCGCCGAATGTCACCTTCGCCGCCGATAGTTTCCCATTTTCAATCCTCTCAAATACCCCTACCCAAAACGGATCCTCAAAGTATACCGTCAGCCGTCCCTGGCATTTTTCTATTCTCGAACTCATCTTCTGTTATCGCATACACATAAGTGTCCTTCCAAACAGGCTTTGTCAGCATCCATATATTCAGCCTCTTTTTATCATCTTAAACATCCCCGCTCCTTTCCCATGATATTCAGGGATAACAGCAAAATCCTTCACGTAGAAAGACATGCCGCCATCACCGATCAGCCTCACCATTCCAATGGGAGAGTCGCTGTCAAAGACGGTGAATGTCGCCACGGTATGTTCAAGTGCCGCCCTGACCTGATCTATACCGGGAGGTTCCCATCCTACCGATGTATATAATCTTAGAAACAACTCCGGCGTCAGCACATTCTGTTTTACGACCATATTATCTTTGCTCCTTTTTCTGTTCCTTCAGAATCCGCTCCGCTTTTACGTCAATAGCGATCATTTCAGGAATCTGTATTGCGGCCTTACGAAGCCTCTCATAATCATGCCGTTCCGCTTCGATCTTATTTCCAAAACTATAATAAGCGCATGGTTCGTGATGGATCTGCTTCAAAACATACTGCTTCCCATTTTGCTCTGCCAGATAGGAATATCCACCCTTCTTACCTCAAAGTTATCCTATGCAATTACTTTTAGTTCCGCCATCATTTTCTCCATAACCCTTTCGCTTCACAGCAAATTCCCAAGTGCTTCTTCATTATTACTGATGATTGCCCCGACCTTCTCACAAGCCCGCATTTCCGGGCAATCACCGCACGTCTCGTATTTCTTACCCATGGCACATTGCCTTATCTGACAGAGTGAATCACAGTACGGAGTTTTCACTCCATCCATACGGCAACCCTCGCAGTTTATCATCTCCGGCGTAATCTTCACTCCATTAAGCTCTGACCATTCCTCAGCCACCTTAATCCGTAACTCATCATCATTACCCACTGTTGCCAGACGAGCTTCGCAAGCCTCACAATCCAGCCCGCAATATGCAATGAAACAATTCATTTTCGTAGTCCTCCTATCTCATATATACCTTACAAAAATGCCGCAGATGCTTTTCGATGTATTCCATGCATTCTTTCTCACACTGCGGCTGTCTGTCCGACCTTGCAATCTGCAGAACGGCCGGTGCGGTAAGTTCTACCGCAAGTAACTTCGGATCATCCTTTACGACTATCCCCTCATCCATCATTCCCTTGATAATCTTT
>CAMVLM010000077.1 GCA_947168335.1 uncultured Butyrivibrio sp.
CCTCTAGTTTACCAATGAAAGGAAACCATCTTTCTTATAATACACGATTTGTTGTAATTATGCCAGTCAATATTGCATTGTACACACATTCTTCAAAATTTAAAATTTACTATTGCTTAATACTTTGTTTCTGATTTACACAATTTTATTATGCTATATTAAATATATGAAATCAGGGAATGTGATAATATCGCTGAAAAGCGTCTCCAGAGCTTTTAAAACCGGAGACAATAAGCTTGAAGCCCTGAAAGACATCAGCCTTGAAATATATGAAAAAGAATTTGTAGTAATCCTTGGAGAAAGCGGCTGCGGAAAGACAACCATACTCAATATCATAGGCGGTATGGATCACCTGACATCAGGTAAACTTTTTGTGGATGGCAGGGATTTCTCTAATCCCACGGATAAGGAACTCACTGATTACAGACGAAAATTTCTCGGCTTTGTTTTTCAGGATTATCATCTTATGCCCAATTTGACCGCTAAAGAAAATGTGGAATTTATTGCTGAACTTTTGGACAACTCAATGGACGCCCAGGAAGCAATAGACCTTGTGGGCCTTACTGACAGAGCAGGGAACTATCCGTCCCAGATGAGCGGAGGTCAGCAGCAGCGCGTATCCATCGCAAGAGCAATCTGCAAACACCCGCGTCTCATACTTGCAGACGAGCCCACAGCAGCTCTCGATTTTTCAACAAGTATAGAAGTCCTTTCTGTTTTTGAAAACATAGTGAAAGAACAGGGAACCACAGTTGTCATGGTAACCCACAACAATGAAATCGCAAGAATGGCCAACCGGGTTATCCGGATCAAAGATGGACAGATAGCTGATATCATTGAAAACACCGAACCCGCCAAGGCATCCGAGCTTTCATGGTAACAGGCATGAAGAAAACCCAGAAGAAGGATTCCCTTCGCAATATTAAAAAGCAGCTGGTCTCCTGGCTGTCCATAATAGTAATTGCCTCATTTGCAGTTACCGCTTATCTGGGGCTTACTTATTCTGCCCACGGTCTTGCGGGCGCTGCGGACACGCTTTACTCCTCCACTAATTTCCGGGATATTCAGATAACCTCCAACTGCATGCTCACAGATGATGACCTGTCTGAATTGTCATCTCTATCCTGTATAAATGAAATTGAGGGTGTTTACAGATTAAACGCCCGTCTTATCAGTGATATCACCACTTCCCATGTTTATATTTCCTCATTAACCAAAAGCATCGGTGTTCCCATGCTCACTTCAGGAAATCTTCCCACAGAGTCTGATCAATGTATACTCGAAGACTGCCTCTCACAAAAACATAATCTGAAAATAGGAGATACCCTGTCACTTAAGGACAACTATGGTGAAAAGCTTCCGGAGCTTAACCATGAAGATTTTGTCATAACAGGTACCTTCATCCACGCAGAGCACTCAACCTTTGACCTTGATGAAAACTATTGTATCCTGACCACCGCAGATGCCTTCGACATGGAACGTTTGGACAACTGCTATTCACTGGCGGAAATAACACTCAAAAAAGAAGACTATTCAGGTCTTTATGATAAAGCTTACTTCAAATACGTGGATGAATGTAAAACAGAAATAGAAAAACTGGGGGATACCTTATCCAAAAAAAGATACACCGAACACCTGGCCTTTTTACAGGACCAGATACTTGATACCGAAAAAGATCTGAAGAATGCCAAAAGTCAGCTATCTCTCGCCGAAAAAATGATATCCTCTCTTGATGGAAAAAAAGGACAGGTCATGGCAGATATGTCAAATATGCTGTCTGTAATAATGTATGAAGATCCTTCCGAATACAAAACTGCCGATAAACAGGTAAGTGATTATTATGAAGCCCTTCATAGCTATGAAAATGCAAAAAAGCGCGTGTCAGATGCCAAAAAAAGATATGATAAACTTCTCTCCAATAATGAAGGAATATGGTATGTGTTCAACCGTAATTCCAACATTGATTTTGTTAATCTGAGGACCAATTCTGAGAACTTAGAGAGTCTTAACACTACATTCTCTATGTTATTCGTACTAATTGCCATAATGGTAATCTTTGCGTCACTTTCCAGAATGGTTCAGGAGCAGCGCTCACTTATAGGTATTTCCAAGGCTCTTGGTATGCATTTTAGAGAGATTTTCTCCAAGTATTTTATTTTTGGTATCTCAGCTTCTCTCTTGGGAATTATTCTTGGCATCATTTTATCTGCAACGATTATTGAATGGGTTATTGCTGTAGGTTATGAAGATCATTTTGTTTTTGGCAGGTTCCCATATGTGATCTCTTTATTGCCAACAATAATCACCGTAATAATTGCTCTGATAGTAGCATTTATGTCAATTTACCTATCCTGCAACTCACTGCTTAAACAAACCGCAAAAAAGCTGCTCTCACCAAAGGTTCCCAAGGGTCACTCAAAAGCACTTGAGAAATCTCCAATCCTCTCAAAGCTGAACTTGTACAACCGTATGATCCTTCTTAACATGCGTTCCGACATCGTGAGGGTATGTGTAACAATAATTAGTGTAGCCGGCTGCTGTTCCCTCACACTTATTGGATTTTCTCTTAGAAATTCAATAGACGGAGCCATGGCAAGGCAGCTGACTGATTTCACAAACTATGATGGCATCGTAAATATCAGTACGACACTTTCGGATGATGCAGAAAAAGAAACCCTGAAAATTCTTGAAGATCACGGCATTAAAAGCAGCAATCTGCTGCACCTTCACGGAAGTATTCAGATAGATGATACAATGGAATATGTTGAATACATGATTTCGGATGACCTTAAAGGATTATCAGCTTTTCACCCGCTTATTGACTTTAAGACCGGTCGTCCCATGGCTGATATCCCCAGGGATGGTCTTATAATCTCCAACCGTCTCTCAGAACTATATAAACTAAAGGAAGGAGACAGCGTATCCATAATTGATGACCTTGGTTACAAGCATACCGCAAAAATATCAGGTATCGCCAAGAATTACATAGGACGTTATGTTATTACCAGCAAAGAATACTATGAAAACATACTTAACGATACCTTCGATTATAATGCATACTTCATAAGCAGCCCTGATAAAACGGCGATTGAAACTGCATTAACTACTCTTAAGGAAACAGAAGGCTTTGAGTCATATTCGCCTTCGTCGGACCTTACTGCAATGTTTGAAAACCTTATGGTAGTTCTGAATCTCATAGTAGTGCTTCTGACTGTATTATCAGGAGTCATGGCTATGTTTGTTCTGCTCAATCTTGCAAACATGTACTTATTGTCCAAACGCAATGAGCTTGTAGTTATGCGCATCAACGGTTTTACCGTCACCGAAACTGTACAATATGCAATCCGCGAAGTAATATTCACCACTACTATCGGAATAGCTCTCGGAATTATATTTGGCTGTGCAATGGTCTACAGCATACTAAGAAAAATGGAACAGGTACATCTGATGTTCATCAGAGAACCGGACATACCCGCCTGCATAATAGCCGCCATCGTTACAGCTCTTTTTACCGCAGGAATATATGCCCTGTCCATGAGAAAAGTAAAAGCCTTATCTTTTTCTGATCTGTAACTGATGCTCCTGTTTCTATTCATAGACATAGCGAACAGAAGTGCATAGAAAAGCCATCCTAAAGTCAATATTATTGGCTTTACGATGGCTTATATTTTGTAGAAATATATTTATTTGATAGCCTTTACCACAAACCGAGCAAAAACCAGGATACAAATACGATAAAAAGCAAAACTCCAAGACATATAGGCACGATAGTTATCCATGCAGATACTATCATGGCAAATAAATCTCCTTTTTCCAGATTATCTGAAGTGCTCATTTGATTCTTGTATTCCGAAGGATCAAAATACTCATCAGAAAAATCATCAGGAGCATTATTCTCCGCTTTTTCTCTCTGTTCTTCCTTAAATTCGTAGATTCTGTCTATCTTTTTATTAAAAAACATATTTTACCGCTTATACTAATTTATGGTGACAAGCAACAAAATGATTAGGTGAAATTTCTTCCCAATCAGGTACTACATGCTCACATATTTCTGTGCAGTACTTACATCTTGTATGGAACTTACATCCCTTAGGCGGATTTACCGGGCTGGGGATATCACCTTCGAGAACAACAAGATCCTTCTTCTCATCCGTTGTAGGAATAGACTCGAGAAGTGCCTGTGTATAAGGATGAGCAGGTGCAGCAAATATATCATCTGCAGTAGCAAGTTCAACAAGGTTTCCAAGGTACATAACACCAATTCTGTCAGAAATGTATTTAACAACAGAAAGGTCATGTGTTATGAACAGATATGTAAGGTTCTTCTGTTCCTTAAGATCTGATAACAGATTCAGGATCTGTGACTGAATTGAAACGTCAAGGGCAGATACAGCCTCGTCACATACTACAAACTTCGGATTTACTGCAAGGCTTCTTGCAATACCGATACGCTGTCTCTGGCCGCCGGAGAACTGGTGTGCAAATCTGTTTACGAAATATCCTGCAAGTCCGCACTCTTCCATGATCTTGATAACCATGTCCTGCATTCTCTCGTTATCCTTCTTGCAGTAATTATGAGCCTTTAAACCTTCTCCAATAAGAGTACCAACAGTCATTCTGGGATTCAGAGATGAATATGGATCCTGGAAAATGTACTGAAGCTGATCTCTGATAAGACGAACCTCGTTATAAGAAAGTCTTGCAAGGTCAATACCGTCATCTCTGTTAGCTTCATGCTTTTCAAATTCAGGATTACTCTTATAATTCTTTCTGAGTTCCTCAATTCTCTTATCAACTTCAGCTATGGAGTCCTTTGTATCCTTCATAGCCTTTTCAAAGGCCTCATACTTAACTTTCAAAGAATCTAATTTCTTACGATCCTTATCAGATGTAGTACCCTCTTTTTTCTTAACAACATACTCATATTCGTCAAAATCAAGCTTTGCTGCCTGATACTTACCGATATTCTTGCTAAGCTCTTTACATTTTTCGAATCTCTCGACGTAAATCTTCTCAACAGGAGCAAGATCATCAGCAACGATGAAACCACCGATAATATTAACTATGTTGAGATAAGCATCCTGTGCAACCTTTTTCTTGGCCATAAGATCTGTATGAAGCTCAAGTTTCTTCTTATCAGAAGCAGCATCATACTCTTTCTGAGCCTTCTCATACTCTTCCTGATGCTCCTGCATCTTTTTCTTGAGCTTTGTAAGGTTTGCTACTGTTTTCTTAACATATTTGGGTGCAAGTTCTTCAAGTGAAGAACCGTAATACATTGTTCTTCCGTCAGTCTGACGATAAAGCTGAAGCAGTGTACGGCCGAATGTTGATTTACCACAACCTGACTCACCAACAAGACCTAAAGTCTCACCTTCATAGATATCAAGTGAAATACCATCATTAGCCTTAACATACATTCCCTTTTTTCCAACAGGGAAATACTGTTTTAAATTTGTAATCTTCAGAAGGACTTTATCATTTTGTTGCATGACGATCCTCCTTTCTAGCATAGAAACATCTTACGAGCTGACCTTCGCGTACCTTTGTAAGCGGAGGCTCCTCATTTAAGCACTTCTCTGTTGCATATTTGCAACGAGGTGCAAACTTACATCCCTTAGGAAGCTTAAGAGGATGCGGCACTGAACCAGGTATAGCATCCAGTCTCTGGTTAGAAGGAGTATCAAGTCTGGGAATTGATACCATAAGTCCTTCTGTATAAGGATGTGAATACTCAGATATATGGAAAACTGTTTCTGCATCCGTAAGCTCAACAACCTGTCCACAGTACATAACAGCAATAGTGTCTGCTATCTGTCTGATAACACCAAGGTCATGAGTAATGAAAATGATCGATGTGTTGTAATCACTCTTAAGATCATTCATAAGCTTAAGTATCTGAGCCTGAATAGTAACATCAAGCGCAGTTGTAGGCTCATCAGCGATGAGCAGCTTGGGCTTGCAGGCAAGAGCCATTGCGATCATGACACGCTGTCTCATACCACCTGAAAGCTGATGAGGATACTGCTTTGCAACAATCCTCGGATTAGGGATCTTAACATCTGAAAGCATCTCGATAACCTTCTCGGCAGCTTCCTTCTTGTTCATTCCCTGATGAATTATGAAAGGCTCACTTACCTGTCTTTCTACAGTGAAGACAGGGTTAAGGCTTGTCATAGGCTCCTGGAAAATAACTGAAATATCATTACCACGAACCTTATACATTTCTTTCTCTGAAAGCTTGGTAAGATCCTTACCATCAAAAAGGATCTCTCCGCTATCTATATATCCGTTACCATCAAGAAGCTGCAGAATACTCATTGCAGAAACGCTCTTACCGGAACCGGACTCTCCTACTACGCCAATGGTCTTACCTTCATCAACCGAATAAGAAACACCATTGACAGCTCTAACTATTCCCTTTTTTGTTTTAAAAAAGGTATGTAAATCTTTTAATTCTAATAAAGCCATCTTCCTACTCCCTTATTTATCACGGTCAGATTTTGGATCCATTACATCTCTAAGCGTATCACCTACAATATTTATGCAGATACAGGTAACCGCAAGGAAAATTGATGTAAATACCCATTGCCACCAGTAGTTCTTGATAATGGTTGAGTTATTAGCACCATTAAGCATATTTCCCCAGGTTGGTCTTGGATATGTAACACCGAATCCAAGGTAACTAAGTGATGACTCTGTAAGCATACAGGTTGCAAAATCAAGTGTCAGTGTAACAAAAATAATTGATACGATATTAGGAAGAATATGTCTGAATGCGATACGGCCTTCTCTTACACCCATAGCCTTAGCAGCAGTAACATACTCATTCTCACGGGCAACAAGAACCTGTCCTCTTACCATACGTGCAAGTCCTGTCCAGGTCAATACACCAAGGATACACATCAGTATAAATATCTTCTTATCCTCAGAGATATCCATCTGAGCCATGATAGCTGAAAGGATAAGTGCAAAAGGAAGGAACGGTATAGCAGAAAACATCTCTGCCACACGCATCAGAATAATATCTACTGCTCCTCCAAAGTATCCGGAGAGACATCCGATAATAATTCCGATGATAGTTGAAATAATAACCGCAACAGCACCGATAGTCATGGTCATCTTACCACCCTGGATAATACGCTGGAAGATATCTGCACCATAACCGTCTGTACCAAAGATATATCCTTTAAGTCCCCATTTTCCTACAACAGCATTGTTTGCATCAACTGCATAGCTCTGGAAGGATCCTGTAAATATCTTAGCTGTCTGTCCTGTTACATTATCAGGAACATCTGTCTGTCCCAATGTGGATCCACCCCATGAGAACACTCTTCCTTCTGAAGTAAGAGCTGTATAGTGGTATGTTCCTGCAGAAAGCTGAACAATTGTCTCACCCTTGTTAAGCTTAGGCATAGCAACACTATCAGCAGGGAAATTACCTGCAAAGAACAGCTTTCCATCATCTAAAAGACCACAAATGTGATTGTTTGTTGCATAAATTGAAACTATCTTTCTTCCCTTCAAATACTTCTTGGAAGCTTTTGCTGCCTTATTGATATTTGAACGGTACTGATCGTAAAGGCCTCTCTTACCTGTATAAATAGAAGTTGCCTGCTCAGTAACACCAACAACATAATTCAGTGTGAAATCAATGTCTATAAGACCTTCTTTATCAACAAAACTGTTGATGTTCTGATATGCATTAGTGTTACCCCAGATGTAAAGCTTTCCATCGTTCATAAGAATTGCAGTACACTGGTATCCACACACGAGCTTCTTGATATTAGCAACATCAATAGTTCCTGTGACAAGCTCATCAGGCATAGGAATAATGTTTTCACCTGTTGCAACAGCTTTATTAAGTTCTGCAGCTTCCTCAGTTTCTTCAGAAGTTTCTTCCGCATTCTCTTCATCTGAAGCTTTCTCTGCGGACTCCTCTCCTTCAACATCATCTGCTGATACTCCGGCGTTTTCAAGAAGAGCTGCCTCTTCTTCACTTACAGATTCCTCTGCTTCTTCAAGCATTTCAAGGACTTCTTTATCAGTTGTGATGTACTGGCCATGCTTATTTGAACCCCAGCCATAAACCTTACCGGCTTCACTGATTGCTATGATATGGTCAATTCCGGCTGCTACATAGGCAATTTTGTCGTTCTTTACAGCCTCAGGTATATCAGCGATGTTGATACCTGTAGTTCCAAGCTGAGTAGCTCCCCATACGTAAACCTTTCCGGCATTTGAAAGGCCAACTGAAAAGCTTCCGTAGCTGTCAATCATCTTAACATCATTTTTCAGTTCGGAAGGAACCTTTAACATGCTCATTGTTGGAGCAACGTTTTTCTGTGTAACCTCTGTATATGAATCATAATATCTCGGCATGAACAAAGGGCCGATAAATACCAGTAAAAACATACTGATAACTACGCATAATGCCCCAACAGCAAGTTTGCGCTCAAAGAAATTTCTAACTATCTGCTGGAATGGGGTTACTACCTCTTCTACATCAACGGATTTAGCAAGTTCTCTGCTTCCACCGAAAAAAATTCTACGAATCCAACCGCCAATGCGGCTAAAAAAGTTCTTTTTCTTCATTTCAATCTCCATGCTCCTTAGGCGCTAACTCTGACTCTGGGATCAACAAGTCCGTAAACAATATCAATTATCAGGTTACCTATAAGAGAAATAGCAACATAGAAAAGCTGCAATAACACTACTACATCAAAGTCCTGGGTACGAAGTGACTGAATCATCAGCTTACCCATTCCGTTGATACCAAAGATATTCTCGAACATAAGTGATCCGCCGAAAATACCAAGGAACCATCCTACAACAAGTGTAACTATAGGAATAAGTGCATTTCTCCATGCATGGGAATAAATAACTGCCTTCTCAGTAACACCCTTAGCTCTGGCAGTTCTGATACAGTCAAGTGAAAGAGCATCGATCATAGAAGCTCTTACATATCTTGTCATAGAACCAAGTGAGCAGAATGTCATAGTGATAAGCGGAAGTATCATATAATACATTCTGTCTGTAAACCACTTCCATCCGGTGTAGTTACTTCCCGGAGTTTTCATACCACTTGGAGGGAACCATCCAAGAAGTGAACAGAAAATCCATACAAAAAGAATGGCAGTTACGAATGAAGGAAGTGAATAACCAATAATGGTTACGACCTGCATGACCTGATCTCCCTTACTTCCCTTCTTTACTGCGCAGACAATTCCAAGAGGGATTGTAATTCCAAGCGCAAGAATAGTTGCAAAAATGTTTATAAAAACAGTATTCTTCATAGGCTCTTTTACAACCTCAACAACATCATTCTTAAGCTCATAGGAATATCCAAAATCACCCTGAAGAAGACCTGAATACTTACCATAGTAATTGGGCATTAAACCAACCCATCTCAAATATTTTACAGCAATATTTTTTGTATCTGTTCCATACTTACGCTGATACTCAACATAAAGGTCATCAAACATCCTGTCCTTTTCTTCCTGAGTAGCGTTACGAAGACGAGTCTTCTGTGTCATCATCTCAGCTTTGGCATCTGTATAAGCCCTGTTATTCGGCACAAGATTGTATATAAGGAACAGCACAAATGACAATACTATAAGAACTGCTATCATGTAGCCTATTCTTTTCAGAATATACTTTCCCACCTAAATAAAACCTCCTAAAATAATTTTTCTATATTAACTATCCTGTCACCAGGATAGAAGTATTCATTTTTAAAATTGATTTTTATAAAATCCGTCAAACGTATTTCTATTTCTTATTACCGACATAAATCCACGGTTATGATCAAATGACCACAACCGTGGATTTTAAGTCAGCAAGCAATCATAGCATAAAACTATAAATAATACCAGAAATAATTAGTTCCAATAAATATCTGCTGCATCCTTGATGTAGTACTGAGACTGATCATCATACATGCTAGGATCAATAGTCATTGTGAATGAATAGTCATAAACTGCTGAGTTAAAGCCGGTAGCAAAGTTGAAGCATGTGTACATAGGTGTTCCGCTGTAGTAACCATATACCTGCTGCTGATAGAGCTCATCAAGCATGGGACCAAAGTCACCTGTTGTCTTCTGAACTGCGAAACCTGCAGCTGCAATGTTATCGTTCTGCTCGAAACCTGTTACAAGGAGATCTGAGAACTCGTTATCAACTGTACCATACCAGTTAAGTACGAGAGGCATGTAGTAGTCACCGTTAACCTCAACTGTCTTGTATGCACCATCGATTGACTGATAGTTCTTATCCTTCTCTGTAGCAACGTCACCAGCGATCTTCTTATAACGAACGCCTTCTGTATAGTCACCGCCTTCTGCGTTGTATACCCAACCATCGTTCACAAGAACTTCGATAGCTGAATCTACAGAAGTATCATAAGCATTAAGGAGCATGCCCTGATCAACGGCTGCCTTGTACATCCATGAACCTGCATAGTAAGGTCCGTCTACAACTCCACCATAACCACCTGTGAAGTCCTTAGCAAATGTAGCTCTGTCCATGCAGTATGCAATAGCCTGACGAACTGCTGCGTACTGAACCGGGCCATAATCGCAACGGAATCCGAGCTTACCATAACCAGCTCTTGAATAGTGTGTATAAACATATGCGCCATCTGAACCATCTGCAAGAGCGATTGCTTCATCAGTTGCAGAGCCGCCTGTGATAGCTGCAAGAACATCAACACCGCCTGACTTGAAGTCTTCGAGCTGTGTCTCTGCGATTACCTTCTTGTAGATAACCTTCTCGATTGAAGGCTTAACACCTTCATAGTTACCCTTGAAGTTTGTGTTGATCTCAAGGACTGCAGACTTGTCACCTGCATCAAAGGACTTAACTACATAAGGACCTGAATAAGGATATGTAGTATCTGTGTTAGATGCTGATTCAGAGATGTGCTTAGCCATCTTGTAGCTGTCGCCGTCCTTAGCATAGAAGTCATCTGTGAAGTAGCATCCCTCACCATCATCTGCGATATCGCAATCACCAAGCCAGAGACCCTGAGGTGTAGGTGAAAGTGATGCATATGTTATAGCATAGAAGTAAGGAAGATACTGAGCATCTACTGTTAATGAGAATGTGTAGTCATCAAGGAGACGAACACCGGCCATAACCTTTGTAGCATCAGCGCCTTCATTTGTTCCGTCATAAGCTGCGAACTTATCATAACCAACAAATCTCATAAGAACCTTGTGATCGTTACTTGCAGCTTCTGCAGCAACAGGAGTTGAGAATGCAAGCGGATGATAGAGATAGTTCTTAGCTGTTATAGGTGAACCATCTGAGAATACAAGGTCATCCTTAATCTTGATTGTGTATGTCTTTGATCCATCCTCATTATCTGTCTCATCAAATGAATCAACAACTGTATCGTTAACTACATAAGAACCTTCCTTAGTCTTGGATACTGTCTCAAGACCATTTGTAAGATTCTGGATATCAAGATCTGATGATCCGGGTGAAGATGCACCGAATATAGCATATCTGAATTTACCTGAAAGATCTGTGCTGCTTCCAAGAATGATTGAGTTATCATCCTTTTCAGAAGTCCAGTCTATAAGTGCATCAGCGGGATCCCAATAAGGGTTTGTAGGATGCTCTTCAACGCCCTTGATCTTAGCGTTGTAAAGATCATAGTACTCATTTGAGTAAAGCGGAACTTCAGGAAGAAGATGATTCCATCTTGTTATATAGTACTTCCACCACTCAGCGTATACTTCATCTTCAGTCTTGAAGTCAGTTCCTTCAGTTGAAGTGTTGTAAACCATAGCCATTGTAAGGAAATCAAGACCAAGCTCATATGACTTACCATCGATCTCAACGTAAGCAAGACCTGTGTTCTCATCCTCTTTAACATCAGCTATTGTAATTGTTTTACCAAACTTGTCATAGAGAGAAACGTAATCCTTATCCTCTCCATACTCCTTACCTTCAAGGAGCTGAGCTGATGACGGCTGATCTGCTGTTGATTCTACTACAGCTTCTTCAGTTCCTTCAGCTTCATCTGCGCCTTCGTCTTCTTCATCAGCTTCTTCCTCAGTTGAAGCCTCTTCAGTTGACTCAGCAGTGTCCTCAGACTCTGTTGTCTCTGTCTGTGTTGCAGGAGCATCGCCTGATTTTGAGCCGCCACAACCAAGTGCAGTTACAACCATTGTTCCGGCAAGACCTAATGCCAGAAATTTGCCTAACTTTTTCATATTGCCCTCCATTCCGGGGTGTTGTTCCCCTGATATTTATGTGCATCCACCTAAGTGGTTGTCACCAAAATCATTTTTATGTTTCAAAAGAAGTCATCTGTAGAATCTAAATTTTATTCTTTGTATGCATCCTTTTCCAATATGTAATTTCTATAACTGGCAATAGGAAATATTAATAGATGGATCATGCAGAATATTCATTGCTCCCCCCCAAAAAACCTATTGCGAAATTTAAAAAAAGCGCTCCTAACTTACACCTGCAAGTAGGAACGCCGTTGTTCAACATGTAAGTATCAATATAATATTTATGTACCGACAATAAATTATATCAAATGGTTAAAAAAAGTCAAGAAGTGACGGACTTTTGTCTTTGTGTGGCGGACAATTATGTGCTTTAAAGTGACAAAGCGGAAACCGTACAAAAACACGTCCTATTATTTGCGCAATACAAAGACTTTCCAAATAAACTTTGCATTTGATTCCAAGTATCTCTTGAGCAGACGTTTGGGATCCTGAAAGAGCCTGTAAAGCCATTCAACACCAATCTTCTGCATCCAGAGAGGTGCTCTTTTTATATTTCCGGCGAAGAAATTGAATCCCGCGCCTACACCAAGCATAACTCCACTGACCTTGCCCTGATGCTCAGCCATCCATTTTTCCTGCTTGGGAGCTCCAAGTCCTATCCAGATAAGTTCCGCTCCGGAAGCATTGAGCATCCTTACGATCTCTTCATCCTCTTCGGCAGTCAGCGCTCTGAATGGCGGTGAGTAGAAACCTCTTATATCCATTCCCGGGAACTTCTCTGGAAGTTTCTTTTTCAACAGCTCGATGGTCTCCTCAGATGAGCCATAGAAAAAATGTGAAACCTTGCCATCCATTGTGGATTCAAACATTGCCTGCATAAAATCAGGGCCTGCTATTCTCTCCGCCTTGATAAATCCTGCCTTACGGATTCTGCCAACTATAGGCTGTCCATCGGGAAATGTCAGCGCCGATCCATTCTGTATCTTCATATAATCGGGATGTTCACTTGCTTCCACTGTTGTATGCACATTGCAGAAACAGATATATTTTCCGATCATGTCTTTAATATGTGTTCTCACATATAAAACAGCATTTTCAACATTGGAGACAGCAAAATCAATTCCCAGAACATTGTGCCTCTTTACCATTGCAGAAAAATATGAGGCTTCATAATACCCTATTTTACGTATAAGATGTCTGGTAATCCACAGCCCGTCAAGTGACAGCCCAAAATAGGTATTGATACCGACTTTGCCAAGTCTTTCAACAATATCATCTCTAATATAATCCGCAAGCTCATTGTTTAAAGGGCTATCCGGAATTCCCACAAAAGCGTCACTGCATCCGTAGGAGGATATAGTATCCACAAGATTATTCCTTGCAGTTATGATTTCTGCATCATTCTTGTAGTGTCTTACCTCATCCCTCGGATACGCCTTATCAATTGCAAGAATATCAATAAGTTCAAACTCATTTGCCAGATCCTCTCTGAGGTGACCTCTGGTCATCTCAATATCGGATTCGTAGCAAAGTGCCACAAGCTTTCTCCTGTGATAATCAGGATTACCCTTCTTCTTTAAGACGGCACGGTATATCATTCTGAACACAAGACAGAAAAAGATGTTGAAAATTACTAGATATCCCATGGCAAGTCTGGACATGTAATATGTATTCTGAGAAATCATGAGCACGATCAGAAGAAAAAGCATGTTCATGACCTGGTTCTCAAACACTTCCTTGAATATCTCAAGGGGATCCTTGTTTTCCACACCCCTGTAATCAAAACGTCTGCCTCTGTAAACATTGACCAGAGTTGAGAAAAGAAGTTCCATTATAAGAACCATACTATATAGCGGTGCCATCCAGTCTTCTTTAAAATGCCACCAGAAACGCGCTGTGAGCATAGCCGCAAATGCTATGAGCAGCGCAGCTATATCCACCAAAAGCAATATTCGTCTTCTTAAATGTGAGCGTGACAAGCCCATAACTTCGGTTCCCTCATTTCATCAGATATTAAAGGAAGCATCTGTGAATAATGTCGATAATGACATCCTGTTCCTCTTCTGTCATCGTAATATCGGAAGGCAGACACAGGCCTCTCTCAAATATATCCATACTTATATCGCTGGCAGTGCCTTCATCAATATAAGCGTTTGATCTGCCTCTTAACAAACCTTCTGTCGAAACAAAGCTGTTGTTTCTGTACATAGGCTGCATATGCAGGGGTTTCCAGATAGGTCGTCCTTCAGCATTGAATGCCATCATTGAATCCAGAATTTCTGTGGGACAAGACTTACCTGACTCTGTGATATAAAGTGCCTCTCTCTCGGATCTGACCTGAGGACACATAGCATCTTTATCTATTATGAGACAGCTCAGCCAGTAATTGGGCTCTGTGTTATCCGGAATCGGATTCATGGAAACCGGAAGATCCTTAAAGCCCTCTCTGTATCTCTCATAGATTTTTTTCTTGAGAGCGATGTGCTCATCAAGATAAGGTAGCTGTCCCCTTACGACACCGGCAATAATATTTGACATGCGGTAGTTATAGCCAAGCTCCTCATGCTGATACCAGGGCGCATTTTCTCTTGCCTGTGTGCTGAGTTTTCTAACCTTGTGGCAGTCATACTCAGAATCTGTCAGGAGCATACCGCCCGAACTGCCTGTTATTATCTTATTTCCATTAAAGGAAATGATACTGTAATCTCCGAATTTTCCTGTCTGGGCACCCTTATATGTTGCACCGAATGACTCTGCCGCATCCTCAATAATAAGCGCGCCATGGTCATCCGCAATCTTCCTGATCTCGTCAATCTTTCCGGGAGTGCCGTAAAGATATGCAACAACGATCAGCTTTACATCGGGAAAAATTTCAAATGCCTTTTCAAGAGCTTCAGGGCTCATGTTCCAGCTGTCATACTCTGAATCGATAAATACTGCCTCTCCGCCTTCATAAGCAATAGGATTGACAGTAGCATCAAATGTCATATCCGAACAAAAAACCTTCTGACCTGTAAGTGTTCCTACATTGCAGGGCCTTGGTCCATAGAGCTTTTCACCTGCAAGTCTGATAGCAAGGTGAAGCGCCGCTGTTCCGGAACTCAAACCAACTGCATATTTTCTCTGAATCTTATCCTGAACAATTCGCTCAACTTCGTTTATGTTTTCACCCAGGGTAGTGACCCAGTTTTTATCAATGGCATCATTCACCCACTTCTTCTCATCGCCATGCATCGTAGGTGAAGCAAGCCATACCTTTTTGTCGAATCTTTTTATTCCGTCAAATCTGCTATCCATAAAAACCTCTTTATTCGGACTCATTTATAAGCTCAGCAGCCCTCTCAAGAGCTTTCTGATGCTCTACTGTATGGTCCTCGGCATTATCCTCGGGATGATAAGTCGTAACTATCTTCTGCACAATGGTTCTGATTTCGTCTGCCTTCTCAGCCTTGGATGCGCCGTTAAGCTCCTCAAGCTGTGCAAAAAACTTCATATCATCCATATTAATGGGCTTACCGATGTGGATCATCCTGTTAGCTGTATCCTGCAGCCCCTCCTCATCCATAAGCATCTCTTCATAGAGTTTTTCACCGGGACGAAGTCCTGTAA
>CAMVLM010000078.1 GCA_947168335.1 uncultured Butyrivibrio sp.
GAAAATAAGTCCTCTTCCCTTGATATCGGTAACCTCTGCCCATCTTACACCAACCTTATTTCCTGTTTCCTGAGGTACAAGATAAGGCTGTACATTATCCTTTACAAGATTGCTGTAAACAGAAAGCTTTCCTCCATTGAAACGATCGCAGTATGTCTCTTCCGGACCGTATCCATACCACTTAACATGGTCATAGTCAGCATCCATAAAGAACATAAAACCAAACTCAGGCATATCGGGAGTATCCTTTTTCTTATCATAATCAAGGAAAACTCTCACTGTACCGTCTGCAAAAACTCTGTATGTGATAAGGCACCTGCTGACAGGGAATGTTCCCAGATATCTTGCAAATACCACATCCACAGAATCCTTATTCTCAGAGATTTTCGGGTATTTTGAATCGCTCTCATCTCCGCCATAGGTTGATTCAGCATTCGGATTTACTCTTGACTGGAATGAGCTTGCAGTCTTCCACATACACATTCGCAGAGGATCTCTGTTTCCGTTATCATTTTCTACCGGAGCTCTCCAGAAATTAGGTCTCGGTATTGTTCTAATCATTTCTTTACCGGCATAGATATAAGATGCAATTCCGCCATGGGGCTTTGAAAACAGTACTTCAAAGCTCTCACCGATTACGCCAACATTGTCATGACTGTTTACAACCTTCAAAGCGTTGTTAAGTGCATAAGATGATCCGGCGTCAATAACCGTTGCATTCTCTTTCCTTACTGCCTTCTGACCAAAAGCAATTTCATAACCGGCTTCAGAATAAGCAGTTTTCTCTCTTCTGTGAGCAGTTACAAATACCACCGTCTCCTTAGAAGTACCAATTTTATCCAGCACATATGTAAGATCAAACTCTTTTTCTTCCAACGGTGCAACAGCTACATCCAGTTTCTCTCTGAAAACAGTTTTACCAATTTCCTCAAGAGTTACATAAAAATCAAAATTCTTTGCATCAGTAAAGAGATTTCTGTTGAAAATCTTAACCTTAAGTTCCTTTGGATCCCCGGCCCAGGCAAGATAGTTATCATCCTCTTTATCAGCATCAGTTACGATATTGATCCTGAAGGGCTGATAACATTTCTTAACTTCCTGCATCTTGGCGTAAGGTTTTCTTGTACCATCAACGATTCCATTTCCGCTGAAATTATAATCGCAGGGTCTTCTTCCCATATCTCCGCCGTAGGCCTGATACTCTTCACCATATCGGTTTTTGGTTCTTACTGACTGATCAACATAATCCCATATAAATCCTCCCTGGAATCTCTCATTTCTCTCTGTAAGATCAATATACTTAAACATGCCTCCAACGGAATTTCCCATTGCATGCATATATTCACACATGATAAACGGCTTTTCGGGATTCTCCGCAAGGAACGCCTCTACACCCTTTACAGGTGTGTACATCTGGCTTTCCATATCAGAGGTCTCAGGATATCTTCTGTCCCAGAAAATTCCCTCGTAGTGAACAAGCCTTTCTTTATCCTTTTTCCTGAAAAGATCGGCCATATCCCTGATAACATCACCACCGAAAGACTCATTACCTACAGACCATATAAGGATTGCAGGATGATTCTTGTCCCTCTCATAGGTAGATGTAACTCTGTCCAGCATCATAGGTCTGTAATCGTCATTATCACCGGGAAGAGATTTTTCTACAGGGATTTCACCGGCAATAATGGAATTCCATCTGCCATGTGTCTCCATGTTGTTTTCAGCAATAAGATATATACCAAGCTCGTCACACAGATGATAAATAAAAGCATCATCCGGATAATGACAGGTTCTTATGGCATTTATGTTGTTTGCCTTCATGGTGCAAAGGTCAAGATACGACTCATCATATCTTGGGCTTCTGCCAAAATCACATGAAAACTCGTGTCTGTTTACGCCATAGAACACAATGCGCTTGCCGTTAAGACACATAATGCCATTTTTCATCTCAAATTTTCTAAATCCAACCTTCTGTCTTACAACCTCGTAAACATTACCGGCAGCATCTTCAAATGATAAAACCAGATCATAAAGCTGGGGATTCTCAGCACTCCAAAGCTTTACACCTGTTACTGTCTCTTCTATTCCGCCTTCATTATCAGACACATCAAAAGTTCCTGAAAGCACAGCGCTTTCAAGATTATAATCATAAGGCAGTCTTAATTCATATCTTACTTTTGCCTTATCGCAGTTTGTTTTTACTGAAAGTCTTAAAAATCCGTTTTCAAACTTATCATCAGGTACTGCCTCTACCTTAACATCCTCAGCATGAACAGCCGGTTTTGTGAAAAGATAAACATCCCTGAAAATACCTGAAAGTCTGAACATATCCTGATCTTCAAGCCAGCTGGATGATGTCCATTTATAAACCTGAACAGCAAGCTTATTTACTCCATCTTTCAAAAATGCAGTAATATCAAATTCGGAAGGAGTAAAGGAATCCTCGCTGTAACCCGCAAACTTTCCATTTACCCAAAAAGCATATCCGGATTCCACTCCCTGAAATGAAATGCAGACAGCATCATCTTTATTCCAATTTTCAGGAATCTCAAAGTATCTTATATAGCTTCCTGTGGGATTAAAGATTTCAGGAATTTCTCCGGGCTCAATATCCTCATGGCCTTCCCAGGGATACTGAGTATTAACGTAAGACGGCTCATCATATCCTTCAAACTGAATATTTGAAGGAACTCTGATATCACCCCATCCTCTGCAGTCATAATCCTCTTTCTCAAAACCTGAGACAGCTGAGACAATATTTTTAGAATATGAGAATTTCCAGATTCCGCCCAAATTCATCCTGAGAGATGTATCATACAGGATTCTGTCCTTAGCCTTATCTGAATGTGCCATGCACTCATCCATTGAAGCATAAGGAATAAAGTCAGAATGGGCAGGAAGCGCTCCAACCTTGAAAACTTTAGGATCCTTTATAATACTAATATCAAAATCTTTCATATAAACAGCCTCCTTAACAGGCAATTTTTTTATTCGCATTTACTGCGTTTTATGTGAAAAGTCAGTTCTCCGGCACTCTGTAGTCCGTAACACTCAGTATAAGATTCGCTCCACCGCTTATACCGTCAACAGTTCCCATTTTCGTGTATTCCCAGAAATTAAACTTGTACGGATAATACTGTCTGTCTCCTACGTAAGCAATCCAGATATCTCTATCTGTCAGTTCTTTCTTCTCAACAAGCTCCGTAAATGAAAGAATATTTCCGTAGATCATCGGAGTATACCCTGCTTCTTCAATCTTTTTGCAAAATGTATCTATGATTTTTGTATAATCATTCGGACTAAGTGAAGAAGTTCTGCTGTCATTGGATTCAGCGGGCTTTGCAAGGATAGCAACCGGGTATGTTATGTCTTTTCCGCTTATAAGGTTAATGACAAAATCAGCCTCTTCCTCTGCCTCTTTTTCATCAACTGCTGCGGATTCGAAATAAACACCGATATCAAGTCCGGCATCTTTTGCGTCCTTTATATTCCTGCTGAAATAATCATCCTGAAGTATTGCACCTTCACTGGTTCCCCGGATTCCGGTTCTCAACATAACAAAATCGATTCCCGATTCCTTAACCTTCTTGAAATCCACCTCACCCTGGTATCTTGAAATCTGAACACCGGTTAATGTTGGAATATCTTCAAGGCCATAATACTGCAATCTTCCGTCTTCTCCGACTTTAAAGTCATCGGCGGAAAACTGATTCTTTTCAATTGATTCATCAATGGGATAAAAACGATATTCTCCATCAGAAGCAACAACCAGACTGTCAGGGAAAAGACCTCTGATCGCATAAAGACTTCCTTTGTCATTAAGAGAATCTCTGAAGACATCACGAATCTCATCAAGGGCATCCTCTTTTGCCTTTGCCTGAGCATTCTCAATAAGCTGCTCGGTCTGGGCAGTTGTGTAATACCCTTCGGATTCGATAGCATCAAGCTCACTTCTTGACGCATCTACCTGCCTTCTTAATGACGCATTGGTCAGCAGCAGACCAATGCAGAAAGAAAGCGAAAGAAGACTAACTAAGCTTAAAAAAATAATAGAAATAAGATCCTTTGTCTTTTGAACCATTCCACTGCTATGATTCGCATTATCATTCTTTTTCATAGGCATTATATCCGTTCGTCAAAATAGCTCTTATATCCCTCACCAAAGATCTCTGATGCACTTGTTACAATCATGAATGCATCCGGATCCTCTTCTCTTACTATATCCTCTGCAAGAGGTGAGAGTCTCTTTTTAATTGCACAAAGAATTACTTTCTTATCTTCACCGCTGTAAGCTCCCTGGCCAAACATGTGAGTAGCGCCTACATCAAGCTCTTCCAAAAGTCTTGCGGTGATTATATCTGTTTTGTCCGAAATAATATAAATAAGTTTAGCTCCATCTCTACCGTACAGGACAAAGTCTATTACGTATGATGTTATCATTACGCCAAGCAGTGAATAAAGAACAACCTTTATATCCTTCAGTACAAAACCGGCAAACATAATTACAAAAATATCAATAAGCAGGAATAAAACGCCGGTCTTGATGTGTGGATATTTCTGACGTAAAACCTTGATGATAACATCTGTGCCTCCTGTAGTCGCGTGACACTTAAAAGTTATACCAATTCCCAACGCAACCAGTGCACTACCGAAAATAACACCAAGAATTACATCCTTTACCACATATTGTCCGTAATACCTCGCGATAATATCAGTGAAAATTGAATTCGTAACTGTCGCATATACGGTGGATATTGTAAATCTTATGCCGAATTTGTAGATTGCCAGAAACAGAATGGGAATATTCATCACCATAAACCAGGTACCTGTTCCTATCGGAAATATTCTGTTAAGTACAATAGCGGCACCTGTCAGACCACCGGGAGCAATATTATTCGGATCATTAAAAATACTGGTTCCGATAGCGTATAACAGGGAACCGACTGTTATAAGAAAATAATCGGTTCCCTTTTTTGTAATCTTCTCAACGTAAGTCATAAATTTAAATGTTGGTTCTGACAAGCTTAGGCTTATAACCATGCTCCTCAAGGGTAGCAATGATCTGCTCTTTATGCTCCGGACCAAACGCCTCCAATGTGATTCGAAGCTCAACTGCTGCGCTTCTGTTTATTGACACAAACTGGTTGTGTTCAAGTTTGATAACGTTTCCGTTTTTCTTGGAGATAACCTCTGCAACAGCAGCAAGCTGTCCCGGCTTATCGGGAAGAAGAACTGAAACAGTAAATATACGATTTCTCATAATGAGTCCCTGCTGTACAACAGAACTCATGGTAATGATATCCATGTTACCGCCTGATAGTACGCAGACAACTCTCTTATCCTTTACATTGAGCTGCTTAAGTGCCGCAACAGATAAAAGACCGGAATTCTCAACTACCATCTTATGGTTTTCAACCATATCGAGGAATGAAACAACAAGATCCTCATCCGGAACAGATATTATCTCATCAATGTTCTGCTGGATATAAGGAAAAATCTTTTCTCCGGGTGTCTTAACTGCAGTACCGTCAGCTATTGTATTAACTGTGGGAAGTGTTGTAACCTTTCCGTTCTTAAGACTTTCAGCCATGCAGCTTGCACCTGCAGGCTCAACACCGATTACCCTGATCTTGGGATTAAGGAGTTTTGCAAGAGTACCTACGCCTGTTGCAAGTCCGCCTCCTCCGATGGGAACAAGGATATAATCAACTGTGGGAAGCTCTTTGATGATTTCCATTGCAATAGTTCCCTGACCTGTTGCAACATCCAGATCATCAAAAGGATGTACAAATGTATAACCATTCTCAGCTGCAAGCTTCAGTGCATACTCACATGCCTCATCATAAACATCACCGTGAAGGATAACTTCAGCTCCAAGAGCTTTTGTTCTGTTTACCTTGATAAGGGGAGTTGAAGTAGGCATTACGATTGTAGCCTTAACTCCATATGTCTTTGCGGCATAAGCAACACCCTGTGCATGGTTACCTGCAGAAGCAGTAATCAGTCCCTTGGCTCTTTCCTCTTCAGACAAAGTTGTTATCTTGTAGTAAGCGCCTCTTACCTTGTAAGCTCCTGTTCTCTGCAGATTCTCAGGCTTCAGATAAACCTTGTTTTCTGTCTGGGAACTCCAGTAATCACTGTAGATAAGCTTGGTCTCAAGTGTTACCTTCTTTACGTTTTCATAAGCTTCCTCGAAAGCGGGAAGTGTCAGACTTTCAAACTGCCCCATGGGTTACTCCTCCTATTTAGCCAAATAATGCATCAACAAACTGATCTGATTCAAAACGTTCAAGATCATCAAGACCTTCTCCAACGCCTATATATTTAACCGGAATATTAAGTTCCGAAACTATAGCTACTGCTATTCCCCCTTTTGCTGTTCCGTCAAGCTTTGTAAGTACTATGCCGGTAAGATCCGCAACATCACCAAACTCTCTTGCCTGTGAAATCGCATTCTGTCCTGTTGTACCATCAAGAACAATAAAGTTCTCTCTTCTGATATCAGGAAGTTCCTTATCGATAATTCTGTTCATCTTAGCAAGCTCTTCCATAAGATTTTTCTTATTATGCAGTCTTCCTGCAGTATCAATTATTAGTATATCGCATTCTCTTGAACGAAATGCAGATACAGCGTCATAAATTACACTTGCAGGATCTGCTCCGTCCCTGCCTGCGATAAGAGGAACTTCTGCTCTGTTAGTCCATTCACGCAGCTGTTCTGTCGCACCTGCTCTGTAGGTATCTGCAGCGGCAACCAGAACCTTCTTGCCTCTTCTTTTAAAATGTGCGGCAAGCTTACCAACTGATGTGGTCTTACCAACACCATTAACACCTATTACAAAAATGACAGTCTTATAATCTTCGAATTTATAAGCATTTTCATTGGTGCGCATCTGCTCTCTGATATTCTCTATCAGAAGCTCCTTGCAGGCACCGGTATCCGTAATGTGACGGTCCCTTACCTGTTCGCGAAGTTTATCCATAATGCGGCTTGTGGCATTGATACCAATATCACCCATTATAAGGGTCTCTTCCAGTTCCTCATAAAAATCCTCATCAACACTTGAGAAATTACTCAGAACATTATTTATACCCTTAACAACGCCCTCTTTAGTTTTAGTCAGTCCATTTTGTAGTTTTGAGAAAAAACCACCAGCCATTAATCCGTTAGCTCCTTATCAATCAAATTGACACTTACAAGAGTTGATACACCCTTCTCCTGCATGGTAATACCATACAGTCTGTCAGCACTTTCCATTGTACCACGCCTATGCGTAATTACAATAAACTGAGTTGATTTCAGCTTATGCAGATAGTGTGCAAAACGCACAACGTTATTTTCATCAAGCGCAGCCTCAATCTCGTCAAGCAGACAGAAAGGCGAAGGTTTAAGGTTCTGAATAGCAAACAAAAGTGCAATTGCTGCAAGTGCCTTCTCACCACCTGAAAGCTGCATCATATTAACAAGTTTCTTGCCCGGCGGCTGAGCGTTGATTCTGATACCTGCTTCAAGAATATCCTCATCCTCAACAAGTTCCAGAGTACCTTTACCGCCTCCGAACATCTCTTTAAATACCTTATCAAACTCAGTCTGTATCCTTGTAAACTGCTCCATAAACTGCTTACGCATTGATTCATCAAGTTCTGTGATAATCTCACGAAGCTGTTGTTCAGCTGCAATGAGATCATCATGCTGGGTTTTCATGAAGGTATATCTCTCCATGAGAACTCTGTAGTCCTCGATGGCATTTACGTTTACATCTCCGAGCTTTCTGATGGCATCTTTCAATGAAGAAATCTGCTTCTTCATCGCAGGCATGTCAGTCATTGTCTCGTCTCTTAAAGATGCAGCATCGGTAAGTGTTATCTCATACTCATCCCACATGTAATTGATCTGGGTCTCAATTGCCTCACGGCAGCGCTCACATCTGGAACTGAGTCTTGTAACTTCCTTATCAAGACCGTTCATGGTCTGATTCAGTTCTTCAGTCTGTTTAAAGAAATTCTTCTGGGTTGCGGTGAGTTCTTCCTTCCTTGCTCTCTTTTCATCCAGTTCTTTACTTACATCAGACTGAATATCCTTGGAGCTTTCAATTGTCAGCTTTATCTGCTCGATATCGTTCTTCCTCTGTTCAAGGATTTCGTCGTTCTTCCTGATTGAATCAAGAATTTCATCAAGTGCATCCTGTTCAACCTTAATCTCGCCGACTATACGATCAATATTCTGCTGAACGAAAGTTTCCTTCTGTAGTATCTTCTCATACTCAATATCCCAGGAAGATACATTTTCAGATTCCTTCTCCTCAGCCTCATGAAGTTTTTCAAGTGATGACTGATATTCAGTAACCTTGGCGGATTCATCTGCCTCAGTTTTTTCAGAAAGCTCAAGAGCTTTCTTTAACTCTTCTCTCTCCTTCTGAATATCAATTACCTGCTGTTCAATTGATTCGCTTTCAGTTTTAAGATCTGAATAGTTACCCTTTTGCTGAGCCTGACGTTCTTTTTCATTCTCAACATTTATACGGGCTGTATTCTGTTCAATAAACTTTGTCTGAAGAAGTGTTCTGAGTTCCTCTACAGTAACTCTCAGTTCATTTCTTCTCTTTTTGGTATCCTCAATTTCCTTCTGGTAAAGCTGGATGTTCTCTTTGTGCTTCTTAATTCCGGCCTCAAGATCATCCATTTCTCTTCTTCTGCCAAGAAGGTTGGAAGCATTTCGGAATGTACCACCACTGATAGCACCGCCAGGAACAAGAAGTTCTCCTTCAAGTGTTACCATTCGGATAGTGTATTTATATTTTCTTGCTATCCTGACTGCATTGTCGATGGTATCAACAACTACAATCCTGCCAAGCATTGCCTTGGCAACACTTCTGTACTTGTCATCCGTATCAACAAGTTCATCGGCCATTCCAAGAACGCCTTTTTCTGAAAGAGCTTCCTGAGCTTTGAACTCCTGCGGATCTCTGATACTTGTAAGGGGAAGGAATGTAGCTCTTCCTGATTTTGTTCTCTTTAAGAACTCAATCATCTCCTTTGCCGTATCTTCATCATCAGTAACGATATTCTGGATATTTCCGCCAAGCGCAATCTCAATAGCGGTCTCATACTTGGGCTGTGTCTTGATAATATCAGCAACAACACCGATGATTCCGGGAGTATCCTCCTTGCGCTCCATAACCTTTTTAACACTTCCGCCGTAACCCTCATATCTCTCTGTGAGGTTGCTAAGTGCATCAAGTTTGGACTTTTCCTGGGTGTAGAGATTCTGTTCCTCACGGAGCTTTGCATCCTTCTGTGACAGTTTATCCCTTATGCCTGCAAGTTCGTTCTCTGCGTCCTTCTGCTTCTGGTTCATTGAACGGATCTCTTCTGTGATCTGATCAAACTCTGCCTGAAGCTTTTTAATTATCTCTTCCTGCATTGACTCATCAGAACGAGCCTTAACAAGCTTACCTGTAAGTTCAGCCTTGCGGATGTTTATCTGCTCCTGTCTTGTATCAAGGGAACTTATCTTGGATTTTATTGTTGATCTTTCACCAAGAGTATCAATGATACGACTCTTACAGTTTTCAACTTCATTATTTATATTTGAGATTTCTTCTACGATGGAATCAAGCTTTTCTCTTGCTTTGCTTCTGTCTGCTGAAAGACTTTCAAGTTCCTTGTCAATCTCGTCTTTCTCAGCCTGAACCCTGGCAAGTTCCTTGTTCTTCTCAGCAATCTTTTCTTCTTCGTCAGCTTTACGCCTGGCAAAGTGCTCAGCATCATTTGTGGCAGATCTTATCTGCTCATTCATAATACCGATCTGGCCTTCCAGTTTTTCCCTTTTGACGGAAGTATCAGTTATCCTTGCTCTTGCCTCCTCGATCTCTTTATCAAGAGTTTCAAGTTCTTCCTGAATCTCTTCATATTTATCCTTAGTATCCTGATAATCAGCCTTGGCTTTATCCAGGTTTTTGCTGGCAATTTCAAGGTTTTCCTCAGATTCCGACAGTGTCTTTTTCTGAGCTTCGTTCTCAAGAAGGAACATATTTACATCGAGAGTCTTCAGTTCTTCCTTGTTTTTCAGGTAAATCTTTGCAACCTCTGACTGCTTCTCCAAAGGCTCAACCTGCTTCTCAAGTTCTGAAAGAATATCGTTAACTCGGGTAAGATTCTGCTTCTCCTGTTCGAGTTTCTTAACTGCCGTATCCTTCCTTGATTTAAACTTAACAATACCTGCGGCCTCATCAAAAAGATTTCGACGGTCCTCAGGTTTACTTGAAAGAATCTGATCAATCTGGCCCTGTCCGATGATAGAATAGCCCTCTTTACCGATACCGGTATCAAAAAAGAGCTCGTTTACATCCTTCAAACGGCAGGTAGTGCCATTTATCATATATTCACTCTCTCCGGACCTGTAAAGTCTTCTGGAGACAGTTACCTCATTATAATCAATCGGAAGCGCATGATCTGAATTATCAAGCGTAATAGCGACGTAGGCATAACCGAGTGGTTTTCTCAGTTCTGTACCTGCAAAAATGACATCTGTCATGGTGCCGCCTCGGAGCTGCTTTATACGCTGCTCACCAAGAACCCACCTGACAGCATCAGCGACATTACTTTTTCCGGATCCGTTAGGTCCTACAATGCCGGATATACCATTGTGAAATTCCAGTTTGATTTTATTTGCAAATGACTTAAAGCCGTGAATTTCAATGCTTTTTAAATACATATTACTGTTTCTTTAATTCCAGGATAGCCTGATAAGCAGCCTTCTGCTCAGCTGCTTTTTTAGTTCTTCCTGACCCCTCTCCCAATTTTTTATCACCCACGTAAACCGCAGATTCAAATATTTTATCATGTTCGGGACCACTTTCGCCACAAATTTCATACCTGAGATCTTTAACTCCATCCTTCTGCACCATTTCCTGCAGAACAGATTTGCTGTCGTAAAAGATCTTCTTCTCCTCAGGATTGTCGAGAATATATTTCTCTATATGAGCCTTGGCTGCATCCAGTCCACTGTCCAGGAAAATAGCACCAATAATAGCCTCCATAACATCAGCGATAATGGACTCCCTGTGACGGCCGCCTGTTGCCTCCTCGCCCTTTCCAAGTATCAGATACTTTTCAAGATGAATATCCTGTGCACAATATGCAAGCGCAGGCTCGCAAACCATGGAAGCACGAAGCTTGGTAAGCTCGCCTTCCTTTTTATCGGGATACTTCTGATACAGATAATGACTTGACACAAGTTCAAGCACAGCATCTCCCAAAAACTCTATTCGCTCGTAATCACCACGTTTGTTTATCTTCTGCTCATTGGCATATGAACTGTGGGTAAGCGCCTGATAAAGAAGGTTCTTATTCTTAAATGTGTAGCCAATAGTATTTTCAAGTTCTGTAAGTTCCTGTTCGCCGATCATAGTTGGTCTCCCGTAAAAAATAATAATGACTAATAAAAAGTGATATGAGACAAAGTCCCGAATCTTCTAAACTTTGCATCATATCACTTATTTAATGCATAAAAACTATTCAGGCTTCGTTTCTTGCCTTCTTAAGAAGTTCTACTGCTTCGCCAACGGTTGTAATCTTTTCAGCAAGCTCTGCGTCAATCTTAACATCAAATTCATCTTCAATGCCCATGATAATCTGGAATACATCAAGAGAATCAGCACCAAGATCATCAGTAAAAGTTGAATCAAGTGTGATCTCACCCTCATCAACATTAAGCACGTCTGCAATAACCTTCTTTAATGTCTCGAATTCCATAAGTTCTCCATCCTTTTCAATTACATTTTCAGATAATTATCTGTGGTATAAAAACTATAATACCTTTTCCATTTTCCCACAAGAGGAATTTTATAGCTACTAAATCTTATATTTCAGTATATATTCAATCAGGCTTCAGAAGAAATAGCTTCCTGAATTTTCTCAGCAATATTCTGCTCTGTGAAAGTTACGCACTGAAGAATACTGTTCTTTACTTCAATAGCCTTGGCACTTCCATGAGTCTTTACAACAAGTCCGGAAAGTCCAAGCATTGGAGCTCCACCGTACTGTTCAGTGTCATAATCCTTAAGTACTGACTTAAGTGTAGGCTTAATAAGAAGTCCGCCGATCTTGGCACGAAGATTGCTCATCAGACCCTTCTTTACTATTTTGAGAAGAGTCTTTGAAACACCTTCATACATCTTAAGAATAACATTTCCGGTAAAAGCTTCGCATACGATTACGTCTGCAACTCCGAGAGGAATATCTCTTGCTTCAACCGATCCGATGAAATTGATATCGGGACAGTTCTTAAGAAGCGGGAATGTCTCTTTTACAAGTGCGTTGCCCTTCTCCTCTTCAGCACCGATATTAACGATACCTACTTTAGGATTTGAGACTCCGCAGACATTCTCCATATATACAGATCCCATCTTGGCAAACTGAACAAGATGTGACGGTCTGGCATCAACGTTTGCTCCACAGTCAATAAGAAGTGAAACACCGTTCTCAGTAGGGATAAGCGGAGCAAGAGGTGCTCTCTCAACGCCCTTAAGACGTCCTACTATTACCTGTCCGCCAACAAGAGTAGCTCCTGTGCTTCCTGCTGATACATAGGCATCAGCTTCGCCGTGCTTTACCATAAACATGGCCTTAACTATAGAAGAATCCTTCTTGGTTCTGATGGCCATAACCGGAGGCTCTGCCATCTCTATTACTTCCTCAGCATTAACTACTTCCATTCTGTTGGAATCGTAGGTATATTTAGCCAATTCATCCTTTACAATCTGTTCTTTTCCTACAAGGAAAACTTTAACCCTGTCTGACTCATTAAGTGCATCAACAGCACCTTTAACAACCTCAGCAGGTGCGTTATCGCCACCCATTGCATCAACTGCAACCTTTACAAGTTCTGCCATAAACCCTCCATAACTATTTACTTTGCCAAAGGTTCATATAAATGACCTATCAGCAAACATATCCATTGTACTAAATATGTTTCTCCAAAACAAGTGTATGAAATAAGCCCGGGACTCATGTGAATCCCGGGCTTCATATTTCAATTAAAATCAATCCTCGTTTGTCACTACACTCTTCTTGTTGTAGTAGCCACATTTCTTGCAAACCTTATGAGGCTGCATAAGCGCGCCACAGTGGCTGCACTTAACCAGTGTGGGAGCAGTCATTTTCCAGTTTGCTCTTCTCTGGTCTCTGTGACCCTTGGAAGACTTATTCTTCGGGCAGATAGACATTCGGTAACACCTCCTTACAGCGTTCATATCATGAACCATAAAATGGTCATTTACTTTTTTAACACACTCATGCTATTATATGCGTTGAAATTGACATTGTCAATGATATTTTGCAAATTAATCGGAGCTCTCAACTATGAAGGAATATACCTCAACTAATGAAGCAATTCAAAACTGCATTGAAAACAGATATTTTGCCATCGCTCATATCCATGATGAAGAAATGTCTCTGGAAATGCAATTAACTGACTGCTATCAGATCTACTTCTCAATTCTTGGAGACAAGCAATTCATTATAGATGAAAAGGCATATATGGTTAATCAGGGTGATCTTTACATTATTAATCAGTATGAGCCCTACCACGTAATGCATCATCCCAAAAAACTTCATGAGAGTTATGTACTTATGATACACCCGGACTTCATAAAAAGTCTATCCAGCAGTGAAACCGATCTTGACTACTGTTTCCATGGCAAAACAAATGGTTTTGACAATCGTATATCCTTAAGTTTCGAGCATCAGAGCGCAATCCTTGAGTCCATAAAAAAAATCGTCTCCTGCGACGGCTACGGGCATGATCTTATTGAGAAGGCTGCTTTTATTGAACTGCTGGTACTTATCAACAGCATCGTTCAAGAGCCGCTTGAAACCGATACTTCAAGAAATGGCACAGGTAACAGCCAGGTTAACTCCATGATGTCTCTTATTAATAAAAACATCAAAAGTACCGTGAGCATTGCATATCTATCTCAGGAGTTCTATATAAGCGAAAGTTACGTATGCAGGGTATTTAAATCAACCTGCGGGACCACGATCAACAAATACATGACCGCCAGAAAAATAAGCATTGCCAAAGCTCTGCTGGCCGAAGGATACGGTGTACGCGAAGCCTGTGAGGAAAGCGGCTTTACCGACTACAGTAACTTCCTTAAAGCATTCACAAAACTGGTTGGAATATCTCCTAAAAAGTACTCCCAACAGGTTCTGTCAAATTAAAAAAACAGCCTCTCAAAGCATTAACGCTCTGAGAGGCTATTATTTTCTTTAATTTACTTCTATATTCAGTTTGTTTTCATTGGAAGCAGCTGCAGATTGCCGGTTCCGTAGAACAGGCTGTTTCTGATCATTCCTATCTTATAAAGATTCATGATATAGAATGTCAGTGCTACAACTGTTGTGAATCCGAAAACTCTCACTAACTCTTCCACTGTAGGTGGAAATCCACGCTTTCTGGTATAATTCCCCACATATTCTGCAATTTCAAGTTTTAGTCTGTTCATCTTATACCTTTCCCTTATGATTTCAGTTATTAGTTCCGCACCGGTCACTTAACCGATAAAAACATCATAAATCAAAAAGGTTTACGTTTTGTGTTCGAATTATAAAAATTTTATAAACTGAACTTATTTGCAGAGCTCATTTGTATCTCTTGCAATGGCAAGCTCTTCATTTGTAGGAACAACAAGGACCTTAACCTTGGAAGCATCAGTTGAAACAACCTTCTCTTTTCCGTGTACTTCGTTTGCTTCCTTATCAATTTCAACGCCAAGGAAACCAAGTCTCTCACAGATAATATTTCTTACAAGAGGTCCGTTTTCACCAACACCTGCTGTGAAGCAGATGCAGTCAACACCGTTCATAGCTGCAGCATAAGAACCGATATATTTTGCAACTCTGTAGCAGAAAGTATTGATAGCACGAATACAGCCCTTATCGCCTTTGTTGAATCCGTCCTCAAGATCTCTGAAGTCAGATGAAACATCTCCTGAAAGTCCGTATACACCGGATTTCTTATTGAGGATGTTCTCAGCCTCAGCTACATCGATACCCTCTTTTTTCATTACAAACTCAACAACTGAAGGATCGATGTCACCACTTCTGGTTCCCATGATAAGACCTTCCAAAGGAGTAAGACCCATTGATGTGTCTACACATTTTCCATTTTTAACAGCTGAAACAGAAGCACCGTTTCCAAGGTGACATACGATTGTCTTAAGCTCTGAATAATCTTTTCCAAGCATCTCGGCAGCTCTCTTGCTTACATAAGAATGGCTTGTACCATGGAATCCGTATCTGCGGATCTTATACTTCTCATAAAGTGAGTAAGGAATTCCGTAAAGGAAAGCTTCCTCAGGCATTGTCTGATGGAATGCTGTGTCGAATACTGCAACCATTGGTACACCGGGCATTGCTTTCTGACAAGCCTTGATACCGATGAGGTTTGCAGGATTGTGAAGAGGTGCAAGATCTGATACCTCCTCGATAGCTTTAATTACATCATCGTTAATAACAACAGACTTTGTAAACTTCTCACCACCGTGAACAATACGATGACCAACAGCACCGATTTCATCAAGAGAAGCTATTACACCTGTCTGAGGATCAGTAAGTGCCTCGATAACAAGCTCAATTGCGCGATTATGATCTTTGATTTCAGTATCCTTTGTAATCTTATCGCCATCACCGGGAGTGAAATTGATCCTACCGTCGATGCCGATTCTCTCACAAAGTCCCTTGCCCAGACCTGCTTCAGTCTCTGAATCAATAAGCTGGAATTTCAGTGATGAACTTCCGCAGT
>CAMVLM010000079.1 GCA_947168335.1 uncultured Butyrivibrio sp.
ATCGGGGTGACAGGATTCGAACCTGCGACCTCCTGGTCCCAAACCAGGCGCTCTACCAAGCTAAGCCACACCCCGTCTTGGAAGCGTTCTGTTTGCTACCGGACCCGTAACGCAAGTAGAATTATATAATGGAATTCCAAACATTGTCAACACTATTTTTCAATTTTTTTTATTTTTTTTCAAAAAATATCAAAAAGCCGATAAACACTGGGGTTAGAACTCTTCCAAATATTTGATTTCATAGGATAATTTTCCATCATCATCAATCGACAGGACAAGATAAGATGGTTTTCTACCCTCCTGTCTCGGATATGAAAGGCTTCCGGGATTAAAAACATATATCCCATCAGCTTCAAGGGCAACAGGCTTATGGGTATGACCGTATATGACGATATCCGCGCCCCTTGAAAGCGCCTCACGTCTGATTTCACTGCTTCCCATGTTAACAAGGTATCTGTGCCCATGAGTCACGAAAAACGTATGGCCTGCGTATTCAAAATCCTGCTCATCCGGAAGATTACCGAAAAAGTCATTATTCCCCTTTACAATCCTTATTTCACAGGGGCAAAGCTGCTGCATAAGGATTTCACTTCCCTCGACATCACCGCAATGAATTAAAAGATCCATCCCCGTTTCGGCATCAATTACTTTGTAAAAATTCTCATCTTTTCTATGTGTATCACTGACAACAACTATCTTATGCATTAAAAGCTTCCCTCAATTTTTCTTCCATCATTCTAAGTGCCTTGCCTCTATGGCTGACAGCGTTCTTCTCCTCAGGTAAAAGCTCTGCTGAAGTCTTGCCATATTCAGGTAAAAAGAAGATAGGGTCATATCCGAATCCATTTTCACCTGCGATTTCGTAGCCTATTCTTCCCTCCATTGTGCCTCTTACAACCAGCTCTTTCCCATCAGGAAGGCATGCAGCTATAGCGCATACGAACCTTGCACTTCTCTCCTCATCAGCAACGCCCTTGAGTTTTTCAAGAATAATGGTATTTTTTTCAGTATATGAGGTATCTCTGCCCAGATAGCGTGCAGAATAAATCCCGGGTTCTTTTCCGAGATAATCAATTTCAAGGCCTGAATCATCTGCAAGAACTACACTGTTTTTGCAGTATTTTGCCACTTCTCTTGCCTTTATAAGAGCATTCTCTTCAAAAGTGGTTCCATCCTCGACAATATCAATATCAACTCCGGCTTCTTTCATGGATTTGATATCCGCATTAAGTCCTCCGAGAATCTGGCGGATCTCACGCATTTTATCTTTGTTTCCTGTAGCAAAAACTATTTCCATAACACTCCTCCATTAGTACAAGTAATGCTCCGATTTATAAGAAAAACTGCATCAATTACCGTTAATAATGCCCTGAAGCGCATCCGCATTTTCTTCTTTACCGGAAGGATTTACTGTTTCAAAGGCTTCTTTTATTCCATTAACAATTCCGTCCGCACACTTTTCAAGATAACTATCCTGAGAAAGAAGTTTTGCGTCCTCTTCATTTTGCATATTTCCGATTGTAACAAAAGCAGATGGAATCTCCGAATTCATGAGATCAGAATTACTTTCATCTGAAGCAAAAAGCCCAAGAGCTTCCATTCCTGCAGTCAGGGCAAGATTCCTCTCCAGTTTGTCTGAAAGCTGGACATTTCCAAACTCTCTTATGAAAAATCTGTCATTGTAATATGTTTTGGCACCCCTGACATTGCTTTCTGCGGAATCAGCACCTATCTGAATATAAAAATTGGCTGCCGAATCCTTCATAAGAGCCTCTGCAGCAGCGTCAATAGCCGCATCAGCACTCTGTCTTGTGTAATATGCACGGATATTCTCTTCCTTGTCCAAATACTTTTTGATATGCGGAACAAGGCTGATTCCCGTGGCATCCACAGGATCGATTACAACAATATTCTCATACAGTTCTCCGGGTGTTTTAAACATCACGGTAATCTCGTTATCACCCAATGCTGTTTCATTTTCATAAAGACCATCAAGATCAAATTCAAGGCATACTCCGCCCCTGTCATCGGTCCTGCTCCACTGTCCGCTCTTAATGAATTCAAGATCGGATATGGCGCTGTGAGAAGCATAAAAATCCAATGTTTTGCCGCTTATATAAAGCATGAATTTATGCTCGGAATAATTTTCCTCAAAGGTGATATCATCTGATCCTACGCCCTGTTCAAGCGGGATCACAAGTGATCCCTTTCCTTTTGCATCGGAAGGTTTTGTAATCTGTAACTTATACGTCTCATCAAGGTTAACCACGCCAGCCTGCTCCTTGGTGGCCTCAACGATAATTATATTCTTGGTCCCGGCCCTGTATAACATGAATCCCAGGGACAATACCGCAAATATTGCAGTCAGCACCGCGGTCTTCTTAAGTCTGTCCTCAATCATTCCTGTTATCCCTCCTGGGCGGCTTGGGACCTATATACTGATAAAAATAGGTTTTGATCATACCATTGTAAATCTTCCTGTTCTTATCAGCTTTTTTACCTATATCATGCTCCGCTTTTTCATAGGCGGTTATAAGGTACATTGACCATGAGTCAAGCTCCCTGTATCTGTCACCAAGGGTTCTGTACAATGCCGGAAGCTCATTCTGCTCACCGATTCTCTCACCGTAAGGCGGATTGGTCACAATAAAGCCGTATTTCTTGCGGTGGCTAAGATCAGCCACACCTCTTGCCTGAAAATGAATAAGTTTATCAACGCCTGCTTTAGCGGCATTTATTCTTGCTATCTCAATAACCTCCGGATCAATATCGTATCCCTGGATATCAGTTTCGATATCCATACAGATATCCTCACGGGCTTCCTCCCTGACATCTTTCCAGTTATCGGGAGTTATTATGTGAGTCCAGTTTTCCGCTGTAAAATGTCTGTTCATGCCGGGTGCAATATTTGCTGCTATCATAGCGGCTTCAATCGGGAATGTTCCACTTCCGCAGAAAGGATCCACCAGTATCCTGCCCGGTTTCCAGGGTGTAAGCATCAAAAGTGCAGCTGCCAGATTTTCAGCTATCGGAGCCTTCGCTTCAAGTTTTCTGTATCCTCTTTTATGAAGGGAATCACCTGTTGTATCAAGTGCAACCGTAACCTCATCCTTAAGTAAAAAAACTCTGACAGGGAAACTTTCTCCGGTTTCCTCAAACCTTCTGATACCATATTTATCGGAAAGTCTGTCCACCATTGCCTTCTTCATGATTGACTGAATATCGGAGGGGCTGAAAAGCTTGCTCTTAACACTGCTTGCCTTCTTTACCCAGAATTTTCCGTCCTTCGGAATAAACTCCTCCCAGGGAAGTGCTTTTGTACCCTGAAAAAGTTCCTCAAAGGTTCTGGCAGTAAATGATCCCACTTTAATAAGGATTCTCTCAGCGGTTCTGAGCCCGATATTCGCCCTTACTACCGCATCAGGATCTCCCGCAAAGGTAACCCTTCCGTCAGAAACCTGAGTAATCTCATATCCCAGGTCAATTATCTCTTTTTTAAGCATCGCTTCCAGACCAAAATGGCAGGGAGCAATCAAATCAAATCTTTGCATATTCTTTCCTTTACGAATAACCAATCAGTCTTCGATATTTTACAATACAAACCAGTACATGTCCATTATCCTCACCCACAGAGGGCATCCATGGGGCATTTCAGCCTGTTGACCGAAACAAAAATTTGCAGAAATGTGTTCAAAAAAAAATTTTATTTTTTTCAAAAATGCCCTAAAGTTTTCAAAAGGCCGGACGATATAAATAATGTAAAAACAAAAGGACAATCTCCTTTTCTTATGACCGGTATGGCGTCCCCACCCATGCCGGTCTCCTCCCATTAATAGGGCTTTTTCACGAATTACCAAATAATAAATCATTCATTAAAAGACTATAAATAGTCGCTTTTTTTGTTTATTTTTGGTTTTTTCAAGCATAAAATATAATTGTAAAAATGCTATTGTGCAATATAAATTTTCCTGCGTTTTTCGTTTTCTTTTTGAGGAGGTATCTTATGGAAGGTAGAAGCCGCAAACAATTCAGTATGGTATTGGCGCTGATGACTCTTGTCATTCCTTTTGCCATCGCGCTCATTTTTTCTCTTATTTATATGGGCACACAGCTGAAAAGCGTTGAAAAGTCCGATGAGACACTATACTATGATAAGCTTTTTACCATCAGTGAAAATCTCCTCAATGCAGACAGAGACCTGTATCAGGCAATGCTTGCCGGCACGCGCTATATAGCCTACAAGGATTATATTGGCGAGGAAGGCATCGCATCCTACAAAAAAGATATAGACGAGAACAAGCAGCAGGCTCTCGACAGAACAGCAAAAGCTGCAGATCTTGCCAAAAGCGACTCTGCCCTGTGGACTGAGTCCAAATCAAATGCAGGAGATAATTTCCAAAATCTGTATTCCGGATTCCAGTCTGCTTTTTCTGCTTGGGAACAGACCTATGATTTCAGCAAAGGTGACGGTGATATAGAGCAGTTTTACAAGCAGTTTGAGGTCACAAGAGAATACCTTTCAGCGATGTGTGAAATTACAGATAGCTGGGCAGTAGCAGAAAAAGAGCTTCAGTCACAGATCATAAACAAGAAGATAACAACTATTGCAATTTCTTTCTCTGCTGTGATCATTGTTCTCCTTCTTATTGCAGTTCTGATACTCAAATCAATCATCAGCAGTATCAAAGAACTCACTGAAGATGTGGAAAGAATCTCACAGGGTGATTTCGTCACAAAGATTATTTCAAGCAGCAGAATATCTGATTTTGCAAAGATAAGTGAGTCAATGGAGTCCATGAGACATGACCTCAGAAATGCTCTTGCAAGGATCATTGATCATGCAGGAAGCGTAAATCAGAGAGCCGAGGTTACCAAGGACAGTATTTCTAGTTCGCAAAAAACAACAACGGATATCAGTTCTGCCGTTAATGACCTGGCAGAAGGCGCTACAGCAATGGCACAGGATGTCCAGAGCACCTCAACCATTACCATAAACATTGGCTCATCTGTTGACAGCGTACTTGATTCCGCGAACAGCAATCTCGAAAAGGGCCGTAAGGTATACGACGAGTCAGCCAAGGTTAAGGAACAGCTTGAGCAGATCAAACTCCAGGATCAGAAGACAGATTATATCGCAGGTCAGGTTGCGGAATCAGTTAATGAGACAGCAAATGTTGTATCCCAGATCAGCAGCGCTGCAGAAGGAATTATTTCAATTTCAAGTCAGACCAATCTTCTTGCACTTAACGCTTCGATTGAGGCTGCAAGAGCCGGTGAAGCCGGAAAAGGTTTCGCTGTTGTTGCAGACAATATCAAGAACCTGGCAGAAGAATCCAATCACCTTGCAGGTGAGATCACAGGTATGCTGACCACAATTACAAGTTATTCCGATAAGAACAAAGAGCTTACAGAAAGCATCAAGGAAGCTACCACCAATGAGGCAACCGCCCTTGAAGAAATGAGTGAGTCCTTCGATGAGATGCTTTCACTGCTCAAGGAAACAGAGGAAGGTAATAAGCAGATTGTAGAGCTGGTTGAATCAATGAATTCCGACAAGGAAGAGATCCTGAACTCTGTTGAGTCACTTTCCAGCATTTCAGAAGAGAATGCTGCTTCAACACAGGAAACAAGCGCATCTCTCACGCAGCTTGATAATCATATGGAATCTGTTGTGGAACAGGCAGAATCTCTTCAGGAAATTGCCGAAGAACTTACAGCAAATGTTAAATTCTTTAAGGTTGAACTTCCTCAGAAGCCGGAGAATAAGGAGGCTTAAACGAAGGTTTTATGCGGGGTTCGAATAAATTTACGAACCCCGAAAAAATATTGTTGACATTTATCATTTTGATGTTATAATTATTTCTGTTGCACAGCGATTTTGGTGCACATGTGTGTGTAGCTCAGCTGGATAGAGCGTCTGGCTACGGACCAGAAGGTCGTGGGTTCGAATCCTATCACACACGTCAAATAAAAAGAAGGCTAGGACAAATGTCCTGGCCTTCTTTTTGTTTGAGTCCGGCGGACTCAAACGGGTTCGATCTCCGCTTCGCTCCGGTCGTTGCTATACGCTCGTCCCCCGGACGAGCAGCAACCTATCACACACGCTAGAAAAAAACTTGATTTCTTTCGGCTAGCATTCAAACAGGTTCGATCTCCGCTTCGCTCCGGTCGGCGCTGGGTTTGGTTCTTCGTTCCGGTCGGTGATGTTATTTTATTTTTTGCGTTTGCGGCGTCTTGCAGCTATTTTCAGCCCTATGTTTCTGAGGACAAGGAAGCCGCTTACGGCCATTGCAAATGAAAAGCCAAGGGCTCCCAGGACCGGAATGCCGAATATTCTTGGTTCCATTTGTGTGGTACACATGATACTTGATGAGATCAAAAGAGCTGCAACACCAAGACCTATTACCACATTTCTGATTGAGGAATAAATTATCTCGTCGAGCTTTCGGGATGAGGTTAATGTAATGTTTACCTTGCTCTGTCCGGCAAGATATTCCTTCATAACCTGTGATGTAAGGGCAGGAATCTCTATTCCTCTGTCTGCTGCCCTGTACAGCGCTCTGCCATACTTCATGAATTCTTCTTTTACGTCAAGATTCTCCACAAAGTCATCCATTATTCTGTCAGAAGCGATCTGCATCATATTGATCTCAGGGCTGATGGTTGCAAGAACCCCCTGAACATGCGCAAGCCCTCTGCAAAGCATTGTCATACCATGAGGAAGTGCTATTCCGTTTTCTTTCATGATATCAAGCAGACACTGAAGTGCTGCCGCTATATCAAGGCTGCCGAAAGATGCTGATCCGTACTGGTCCAGGAAATTTTTGATTTCAACATATAACTTATCTCTGTCAGGTGTGCCCCGCACATCTCCCAAATCAAGAACTGCATTTACAACTGCCTGAATATCATGCATTGCAATGCTTCTTACGCCGCGGACCATAAGTCTTCTGTCACGGTCGGTCAAACGGCCCATCATTCCCATATCTATCCAGATTATCTTTCCATCAAGGATTTTGACATTGCCGGGATGAGGATCCGCATGGAAAAAGCCATCATCCATAACCTGTTTGATGAAATTGTTTACAAATTTTTCGCCAATCTCATCAAGATCGTAGCCATTGGTGGTCAGGTATTCAACATCATCAATGCTGCATCCGCCCACATATTCCATGACAAGAACTTTGTCAGTGGTATACTCTATAAACATTTTGGGACATCCCACATAACGAATGTCCTTATTATTTCTCGAAAACTCCGCAATATTGCAGGCTTCTTTGAAGAAGTCCATCTCCTCCTGGGCTACAGTCCACATTTCATCAAGAACCATATCCAGATCGACTATGTTCTTCAGGTCTCCAACCGGAGGCATCAGCTTTGCAAGCCTGTGAAGGAGACTGATGTCCCTTGACATAACTTCATATACGCCTTTTCTCTGGACCTTGACGATTACATCTTCACCTTCCATATCTGCAACCGACTTGAGTTTTGCCCTGTGAACCTGGGCTATGGATGCAGAACCAAGCGCCTTCTCGTCAATCCATTCAAAGACATCCGTATAGGGACAGCCGTAGGACTCTTCTATCACTTCAATCATCTCGGAAAAAGGCATTGGCGGTACATCAAAATTAAGCTTCGCCAGTTCATCGCAATATCTCTTCGGTAAAATATCCGAATGCATTGACATGATCTGACCAAGCTTAATATATGTAGGTCCAAGTTCTTCCAATATGATTCGCAGTTTTTCAGGCGAAATGCCACGGGTTATCTTGTTTCTTGCAAGGACTCCCCTGATCTCCTTAAATCTGGCATTATCCTCTGCGTTTTTTTCTTTGCTGTTTGCAGCCGCGCCCATTCCTTCGGCATTTTTTTCCGCCTCAGCCTTATCTGCCTGCGCATCTGCGACTTTTCTCATTTTGCCAACTAAATCAGTTAAATCCGGCATCTAAAAAACTCCTTCATTCTGCCTTTTTGCCGGTGGTCTCCTTGACCGTACGCTTAAGCTCTCTATTCAAAGCTTTGCCGTGTTCAACAGTGATCTCGCCTTTTTCCACCATCTCGTCAAAAAGCTCACTTGCTTTCTCAGCTGTAATTGCAACAGCTCCAACACTGGCCAAAAACACTTTCTTTAATCCGTCTGTAAGGTTATCCATGATGTATCCCCCTTTGAGTAATAAAATTTATGATATTTAATTAAATAAAAATATCCACAGTTTAGGAAAGAAAATTATGCCGCCAAGAATCGCCGCAATAATCGCACTCATCAGAACTGCTCCTGCAGCTGCATCCTTAGCTTTTTTTGCAAGGGGCTTTTTCTCCTCAGTAACAAGGTCGACCACCGCCTCCAATGCGGTATTAACCAGTTCCAGGCTCAGCACGATCGCAAATAAAATAAGACACACAAACCATTCTATAAGTGATATCTTAAGCAAAAATCCGAAAATAACCACCAGGGTGGTTACCACGCAATGAATCTGCATATTACGCTCATGAAAAATGGTGTTAAAAATACCTTCAAAAGCGTATCCAAAGCTCTTATAAAGCTTGTTCTTTTTATTGTTTTCTGTTCTCATAACCAATTACTGACTCAGCATTCCTTCTCCGCCTGCTGCCAGGTTAGCCTCCTCCTCAGCCTTAGTCCTTGCAACCATGGCCTCCATCTCATGCCTTGCTATATCAAAACAGGCAAGCATCTTAGTGGAGAAAATTCCACTCTCACCGTTTTTGATCATTTCATACGCCTTACTGGGCGAGAATGCCGACTTGTAAACACGATCACTTACAAGGGCATCATAGACATCTGCCAGTGAAGTAAGCTGCGCTGCTATTGAAATCTCTTCACCCTTAAGTCCGTCAGGATATCCTTTTCCATCGTATTTCTCATGATGATGTCTGCAAATATCATAGCTGACTTCAAGGTATTCCTTGTCCTGAAGATCTGCCAGCATCTTAACTATCTCACATCCCCTAGTGGTATGTGATTTCATGATGTCGAATTCATCAGGAGTAAGTCGTCCGGGTTTGAGCAAAATCGAATCCGGTACTGTAATCTTACCAATATCGTGCATGGCACTTGCATTGGTAATTACTTCTATCTTGTGTGGAGTAAGACCATACTCCGGGTAGTTTCTCATAGCCGTGTTGGCAAGAATCTGAACAAATCCTTTGATCCTTTTAAGATGATAACCGGACTCCAGATTACGGAACTCAACGATTGTACAGATTGTATCTATAATTCTTGCGTTTGTTTCCCTTAATCTTTCTTCCTGCTTTTTAAGAACCATGAACTGTTTCTTCATGACCCTTGTCTGGTCAGTGATCTTGCGCTCCAGCTCACTTCGACTGGAATAAAGCTCAACAGCTCTGTTTACCCTGTGTTTTACAACTACGGAGTCAAAAGGTTTATGAATAACATCAGAAGCTCCACTCTCGTAGCACTTTTTCTCAGCATCACTGCTTCCATCTGCAGTGATCATAAGAACCGGAATCTTGGTTGGAATCTTATGCTTGGACAGCTCCTCCAACAATCTGTAGCCATCCATTTCAGGCATAACAATATCCAAAAGAATTGCGGCTATCTGATCCCTCTTTGTGGCGATAACCTCCAATGCCTTCCTTCCATTCTCCGCCTCAAGGACATCATAGTCATCCTTGAAAATCTCGTTAAGAATGCCTCTATTAATTTCAGTATCATCTACGATAAGTATACTTTTATTAGCCAACTCTTAACTCCTTGCTACAGGTCTCTCCCCATCCAGCAAAACAAGTGCTCCCTCCATGGTCTTTAAGGTCATTCCCTTAGAAGACTCTCTGGTCTCATGAATTCTAAGATTTCTATTACCTATCATAACAGAAGTGCCGCTAAAAATCAGCCTTTGTACCATAACCTTGGCATCTTTTACAGATTCCATCTCGGCTTCTATCTCTGCCTTTCTCTTATTCAGCTTTTCAAGCTCCGCTTCCTTTATGGCAGACTCGGCATTTATCTTGATTTTTACCTGAAGTGCCTGCTTATTGGTCGTGTCGTTAAAGTTTGATGCTCTGGCTCTCTGGCCTTCATATACCTTGATTTCCTGATAGGTTCTCGAAAGCTTTCTCATGACATCCTGGTATTCATAATCGAGATCCTCGGTTATTCCTGTACGCACTACTGTTTCTTTTACAGTCTTGCTGCCAAGTACCGCAGTCTCAACACCCTTCAGGGATGTTACAAGTCCTCCGCTTACAAGCCCCCTGTCTCCCAGCATGATTACTTTTCCTTCAGCTGATACATTGCAATTGAGACAGTCATTTGAAATCAGGTCATCCTTACATTTGATATCCGCATTATCAACGTGACCCGCAGCCACAAGTCCGCCAGCGATTACCACTGCTCTGTCACTGACATTACCGACTATACTCTTGCGGACAACAACACGTCCTCCCGCATGGATATCGGCACAGGATACGCTGCCATCAACAAGCACGTCACCCTTGGCCTGAATATAGACGTTGTCAACATCACCCTTTACCCATATGGTTCCGTCATAGGTTATTTTATCTCTGACGTTGATGAGTGATTCGTAAACCCTAACCTTATGAATTCTGATAACACCGTTATGGATTCGTCCCACACCGGCAAGCGATGCCACGTAAGTCTGCTTGTCACCAAGAAGCATAAAGCCCTGACCTTTTAGGATTGGCTTTCCTCTTCCGGGTTTTCCCTTTAAAACCTTGCCAGTTATGTCAAAGCCGTCCACTCCTGCTGTGGCAGGATGATATATGGCAAGTTTGTCTCCCAGCTTTACCGAATCAAAGATTTTCACCTTGCTGAAATCGGCACCTTCCGCTGCCGTCATATCAGGGATAATCTTATCACTGAGCTCGATCTTATAATCATAATATCCGTCAACGCCATCTACTGCAGCCTTGCCCTGGGCAACCAGAGTTTTGACACCAAATTTCTTGGCTTCTATCATCTCGGTAATTGCTCTTTTGCTAATTCCTCTTTTTACCCTGGCCTTGAACAAAAGCTTAACAATGTACTCCAGTGTATAGTTGGCGGATTTGGCTCCCACAGGGATCGTGAAGTAACACTTCATGGCATCCTCTGATATATCTATGAGCCTTCCTTCTTCCGTCTGCAGGAACTGCCATGCCTTAACTTCATCATCAGCAGGCTTTGACATTTCTTCCTGAATCTGTCCGGTAAAAAGTTTACTTAAATTGCTGGGAAGCTGTTTACCCTCCTCCAGCCATTCACGCATGATACGCATCTCCTGTGCAGGGTGTACCATGCTCTTATACTTACTTATATCAAGATTGGCTTCAATTCCAAGCCTTATTTCTCTCATCTGATCTGCGCGATACAAAGGCTTTGCATAGGGTCTTACATCTATCTGATGTTCAAGTCCCAGACGAAGTTCCTTCATCTGTTTCCAACCGTAATGCTCGTCTGCATATATGCTCACATCAAGGTTCTGTTCAAGACCGATCAGAACCTCTCGCATACATTCTCCACGCATTCCAAAAAGGAAGTACTTATCTATATCCTCGATTCCAGCAAGTTTCGCCATGCGGATCTGTTCCAGCTGCTCACTGTCAAAATTCTGTTTAACATACGAAGAAATATCTATTTTATCCAGAAACGCCAGATGAATCTGTTCAAGTGTAGCAGCATCCTTACGCCTTATAAGCGCTTCATCAAGTTCAAGTCCATCTTCAAGACTCTCCCTGATTACCCTCATTTTCATGTAGGGTATATCAACACTGGCAAACTTTGATATGTCAGTACCGTTTTCAAGTCCTGTTCTGATTTCCAGCATCTGCAGCCAGTTAAAACCTGGATCCTGATAAAAAATAACAGGAACTCCGGAAACCAGTCCAAGCCTGATCTGTCTCATCTGGTCCGCAAAAAACTCAAGTCTTGCATACTCACTGACATCTATCCCGGCAGACAAGCCTTCTCTTATTTCAGCAAGCTGCATGATATCAAAGCCCGCTTCCCTGTACATACTCATATCTATGCCGGTCTGAAGCTCAAGCCTGATCTCTTCCATCTCATTCCAGGGCATTTCGGGATCAAAATACTTTTGAACATCTACTCCCGTCTCAAGTCCCTTCCTGATTTCAGCAAGCTGATATATATTAAATTTCTTGTTTTCGAGGAGAGACACGTCAAAACCATGCTTCTTGATCAGCAATAACTCGTTAGACAAAAGATCAGGAGCATATAGGTTTTTGTCCTCGTCAGAAGCAATCAAAGCCATACAAGTATCCCCTCATAACCATATAGTTTTGCTCGCAATAACAATAATATCTCAAATTTATTTTAACACCAAAAAATACTCATCTCAACGAAATATCGCAAATTTAATGGATATTTAATATGTACTCATGAAAAGAGCTTTGCAATACTTTCAGTGTATGGAGCATGCAGTACACCGTGCTCGGTAACTATACCTGTGATCAGCTCATTGTCTGTTACATCAAAAGCGGGATTATATACATTTACTCCCTCCGGAGCCATTCTCTCCTTATACCACATCTCCGTCACTTCTTCAGGTTTTCTCTGCTCTATATTTATGTCATCACCTGTCTTTGTATTGATATCAATTGTTGAAGTAGGTGCGCAGACATAAAACGGAATACCGTATCTTTTTGCGACTGTAGCAACAACACTTGTACCGATTTTATTCGCTGCATCACCATTAGCTGCAACTCTGTCACAACCCACAAAAATCGCATTTATCGCACCACTCTTCATAAGAGAAGCAGACATATTGTCACATAAAAGCGTGGTATCAATGCCGGCTGAATGCAGTTCAAATGCAGTAAGTCTTGCCCCCTGAAGAAGCGGTCTGGTCTCATCACAGTATACTTTGATCTTATATCCTTTTTCATGAGCAAGGTACATAGGCGCTGTCGCAGTACCATACTTGCAGGTTGCAAGCTGTCCTGCATTACAATGAGTAAGGATTCCATCACCATCCTTAATAAGCTCAAGACCATACTCACCGATCTTTTTACAAACCTCTATATCCTCTGCCTTGATCAGTTCAGATTCCTTGCGCATAGCGGTTAACAGAACCTCTTTATTAAAAGCTTCTGCATTTGTTATAGCCTTGAATCCGCTATCATCAAGTCCGATTCCAAGCTCTGTCCCGGCAACTTTTTTAACATGTTCTTCCATTCTTTTAAGGGCCCATGAAAGATTGACCGCTGTGGGTCTTGATGAATTGAGATAATCACTCTTTTCTGAAAGTTCCTTCATGAACTCATCATAAGTCTCCGCTCCGGTATGCTTCATAAGAATATAAAGCCCGAAACCGGCTGTCACTCCTATAGCCGGCGCCCCGCGAACCTGTAAAAGATATATTGCGTTCCAAATCTCTTCACCGGTATGAAGGCGTATTACCTCTATCGTTCCCGGAAGTCTGGTCTGATCTATTATTTCTAAAGCATCATCCTCATCTATAAGTGAAACTGTCTCATAATCCAAGATACTTTTCATTTCCAAAACTCCTATCCTTGATATCTTATAAACACTTCCTTTATTTTATCAGAATCACAGAATCTTGAACATAAAGTTCAAGAATGAGAAAAGCTAACATCGCATTCACTACAACTACCCGTTCCTTCTCACAAAAAGCTTTCTTTGTTTTTTGCATAAAGTTAATTGCGGTTTGCCTCTATATAGTTAACAAAAAAAGATTGTGTCAATTCATGAAGGTGTCTTGAAAAACGTTGGTTCTTATGTGGTGTTCTTTACCACATTAGAACCACTACGTTTTTCACGAAGCGAAAGCGTCACCAGAATGAATAGACACAATCTTTAATTATTCACAGCCTTTATAGGCAAAGCGCTCAATTACTTCTCTGCTAATGCAGCCTCAAGCTTCTTTGTGAGTGCAGGAACGATCTTATTGAGGTCGCCTACTACACCATAATCAGCTACATCGAAGATAGGAGCGTTCTCATCCTTGTTGATAGCAATGATGAGATCTGACTCTTCCATACCAGCAACGTGCTGAATAGCTCCGCTGATACCGATTGCGAAGTAAACCTTAGGACGAACAGTCTTACCTGTCTGACCTACCTGAAGATCCTTCGGCTTCCAGCCTGAATCTACAACTGCACGTGAGCATGAAACTGTTCCGTGAAGAACCTTTGCAAGATCATCAAGAATCTTGAAGTTCTCAGCGCTTCCTACTCCACGTCCGCCAGATACAAGGATCTTAGCTTCCTGGATATCCTCAACCTCTGATACAGCCTTAACGATCTCAAGGATCTTGGTGTAGCAATCATTCTCCTTGAATCCGGGATTGTACTCAACAACCTCAGCCTTAGCGCCCTTTACAGGAGCGATCTTCTGCATAACGCCAGGACGAACTGTTGCCATCTGAGGACGGAAATCAGGGCAAGCGATAGTAGCGATTGTGTTACCACCGAATGCAGGACGAGTCATAAGGAGCTGCTTATGCTTCTGCTCCTGTCCCTCAATAGCGTTAAGCGGGAAATCACCGATATCAAGCTGTGTACAGTCAGCTGTAAGACCTGTGTGAACACGTGATGATACACGAGGGCCAAGGTCACGACCGATTGCTGTAGCACCAACCAGAAGGATTTCCGGTTTGAACTCATTGATAACTGATGCAAGTGCATGTGTGTAAGGCTCTGTACGATAATCCTTAAGTTCAGGATCATCAACTACGATTACACGATCAGCACCATACTCAGCAAGTGTGTCTACAAGGTTACCTACCTTGTCACCAAGCAGGACTGCTGTAACTTTTTTCTCATCAAGATCATTTGCAAGATCTTTTGCTTTGCCCAGAAGCTCCAATGCGATACCTGAAAGCTCATTGTCTACCTGCTGAGCAAATATAAATACACCCTTATATTCTTCTAAAGACATGTTTTGTTCTCCTTTATACTATACTGCTGCTTACGCAGGTTTATTAAATGACGTGCTTCTCTTCAAGCTTTCCAAACAGATAATCAACTGCTTCATCAGCTGAATCAGCTACGATCTTCTCACCAGCGCCCTTCTTAACCTTATCAGAAGCCTTAGCGATCTGGGTAGGTGATCCCTTAAGACCGATGTTTGAATCATCAACATCCTTAAGGTCTGCTCTTCCCCAAACTGTAACTTCCTTCTCGAATGCATCGAAGATTCCGCCGGGAGTCATGTATCTGGGCTCGCCAAGCTCAGCAAGAGCTGTAATAAGGCAAGGCATCTTAGCCTCTACCATGTGATAACGATCCTCGAACTGACGCTTTACAACTACCTTCTTAGCCTTCTCATCAACCTTGATCTCTTCAGCATAAGAGATTACAGGAAGTCCAAGGTGCTCAGAAATCTGAGGACCAACCTGAGCTGTATCTCCATCGATAGCCTGACGGCC
>CAMVLM010000080.1 GCA_947168335.1 uncultured Butyrivibrio sp.
GATTAGCTGTAGGAAATCCTAATTGCGTTCCTACATGTTCGCCATGTTCTACGCAGGCATAGCCGTTCTCATCAACAGAACCAACTATTCCAAGATATGTGTATTCGTTCACATAAGTATTTGCATCATAAATCTGAGCTTCTTCAGAGGGTTTGCCAAAATAAAATCCGGTAGTGAACTGTCTGTAAGTACATCTTGAGATCTCATCAAGATACCAGGGCATATTCTCTCTATATTTTTCTTCAGATTCAAAATAGTCATCAATTGCCTTGCGATAAGTTCTTGCAACAGTGGCAACATAAAGGGCTGTCTTCATGCGTCCCTCTATCTTACAGCTGTCTACGCCGGCATCAACAAGCTCCGGAATGTGCTCGATCATGCACAGGTCCTTGGAGTTAAAAATATATGAGCCTCTCTCGTTTTCATAAACAGGCATGTATTCGCCGGGTCTGGTTTCTTCAACAACAGCGTACTTCCATCTGCAGGGGTGAGTGCACTCACCATGATTTGCATCTCTGCCGGTAAAATAATTTGAAAGAAGGCATCTTCCGGAATAGCTTATACACATGGCTCCATGGATAAAGCTTTCAATCTCAAGATCATCCGGTATATGTTCTCTGATTTCCTTTATCTCCTTAAGGGAAAGTTCTCTGGCAGCAACAACTCTCTTTGCACCAAGATCAGCCCAGAATTTATATGTCTCATAATTGGTATTGTTTGCCTGGGTTGATACATGAATATCTATCTCAGGGCAAATACGCCTTGCCTTCATGAACATTCCCGGATCCGCAATTATCAGGGCATCGGGGCCAAGTTCCTTAAGTTCATGGAAATACTCTTCCGCGCCTTCAAGGTCGTCATTGTGTGCAAGAATATTTGCAGTTACATGCACTTTTACGCCATGGGCATGAGCAAATTCAATGCCCTCCTTCATATCGTCATGGCTGAAATTCTTCGCCTTGGCACGAAGTCCAAAGGCATTTCCTCCGATATAAACTGCATCTGCACCAAAAATAACAGCAGTCTTAAGTACTTCAAGGCTGCTTGCAGGGATTAGTAGTTCCGGTTTTTTTGTTTTATTCATTGTAAATCCTCATCTGTCAGCCGGGGCTGACACCTGCTCTAAAAAGAGCCAATCATTTTTATTACTGATTTATAATTTCACTGACATTGCCATTCCATCACCGACGGTGAGAATGACGCTCTCAAGTTCAGAGTCGTGTTTTATTGCAAAAAGATAATCTCTCATGCGTTCGTGTATGGTACGGTTTCTTCTTGTCACAGCAAATCTTGACTCCATGACATCTCCATCCTGAAGCACATTATCAGACAAAAGGAGACCTCCTTTTCTCAGAAGTCTTTTGCAGTCAGGTAAAAAGTTCAGGTACTGTCCCTTGGCGGCATCCATGAAAATAAAATCATACTGCTCATCAAGGTCTCGTAGAATGTCAGCTGCATCTCCCTCAAGAAGGGTTATCTTTTTGTTCCTGTCAAACTTCTCAAAATTACTTCTGGCCACAGGAATTCGCTTTTCAAATTTCTCGATAGTGGTTATTACCGTATCATCATCGCTGTATTCTGCCATCAATAACGCAGAAAATCCCACTGCGCACCCAACTTCCAAAATGCGTTTGGGATGATGGAGCGTAAGCAGGAATTTCATCAGGCTCTGGGTATCCTTGCGGATTATGGGCACATCATTCTCAAGCGCTTCTTTTTCAAGCTCATCCAAAAAAGGTGCATTGCCACAATCCAGAGAATTAATAAAAGTTCTTATTCTATCCTCACTTATCACTTTCCTTGGCCTCCTGGGCTTCGATGTTGGAAGCACACATAACTCCGATTATCTCATCCGGAGTCTGAGACGGGCTAAGCTCGTATGTTCCGGGAGCGATCATTCCATGATACTCGGAAAATCTCTCCTGAAGCCAGAAAAGATATTTATCATCAACAAGTCTTCTGTTTTCAAGAAGCTCCGCGATATCCATCACAGACATGCTGTCGGTAATTGAAACCGTGACAGTTCTGGTATCATACTGTGATGCAGGCGTCTGGTTGTAAATGTTGTAGCCGTATTTATAGGCAACAGATGCGTATTTTGAAATGATCATTATGGCTACAACAACCAACAGAACCTTAAACAGAGTATCCAATAATCCAAGCGCTACACTTCTAGCATTCATAACTTTTTCCTTTAGTAATTACTGTCCATGATGATAGGGAGAATCATGGGTCTTCTCTTTGTCTTTTTCCAGATAAAATCTGATAATACATCCTTAACGATGTTCTTGAGTTTATTCCAGTCTGTAACTCCCTTATCCAGTGCTTCTGTAACTTCATCAAGAACAAGATCCGTTGCGTCATCTATAAGTTCGTCAGATTCCCTTACGTAAACGAATCCTCGTGAAACAATGCTGGGGCCGGAGACAAGCTGTGCAGTCTCTCTTTCAACTCCAAACACAACAATTACTATACCATCTTCTGCAAGTCTCTGGCGATCCCTTAATACAACATTTCCAACATCTCCGACTCCAAGACCGTCAACAAGGATGGCACCAACAGGAACCTTACCCGCTACCTTCGCTTCTGTTTCAGTGAGTTCCAGAACATCACCTGATCTTATAATAAAAATATTATCCTTGTCCATTCCAAGACCCATGGCAACATTTTTCTGTGCTATGAGGTGCTTATACTCTCCGTGAACCGGTATAGCATACTTGGGGCGAACCAGAGTATAGATCAGCTTAATATCCTCCTGGCATGCATGTCCTGATACGTGTACATCCTGGAAAATAACATCAGCGCCTTTTACAAGCAGATCATTTATAACGTTAGTAACCGCTTTCTCATTTCCGGGGATCGGATGTGATGAGAAAATTATTGTATCGCCCGGGCGGATGCTTATCTTTTTATGCTGTCCACTGGCCATGCGGCTAAGGGCAGCCATACTTTCTCCCTGGCTTCCTGTGGTAATAATAACCGTTTTGTTGTCAGGATAATTCTTGAGCTGATCAACGTCAACCAGAGTGTTATCAGGTATTTGGATGCACTCAAGCTTCTGGGCAATATCTATAATATTTACCATACTCCGGCCTTCAACGGCAACCTTCCTGCCAAACTTGTAGGCAGTATTAATAATCTGCTGTACACGGTCTACGTTTGATGCGAATGTAGCAACTATTATTCTGGAATCTGAATGCTCGTCAAAAAGAGTATCAAAGGTCTTGCCGACGGTTCTTTCAGATGCGGTAAATCCGGGTCTCTCAGCATTGGTGGAGTCGCACATGAGCGCGAGGACTCCTTTTTTACCTATCTCACCAAAGCGCTGAAGATCGATGGGATCACCATATACAGGTGTGTAATCAACCTTAAAGTCACCGGTATGAACCACTATTCCTGCAGGCGAATAAATAGCAAGAGCTGCAGCATCAACTATTGAATGGTTGGTCCTGATAAATTCAACTCTGAAATCACCAAGGTTTATAGACTGTCCAAACTTCACAACCTTACGTCTTACTTTTTTTACAAGGCCGTGCTCTTCAAGCTTATGCTCAATAATGCCCATGGTAAGTCTTGTTGCATAGATCGGAACATTAAGCTCCTTAAGGACATACGGAAGAGCACCGATATGGTCCTCATGTCCGTGAGTAATAACAAAGCCCTTTACTTTATCTGCGTTGTTCTTCAGGTAAGTAATATCAGGGATTACAAGGTCAATTCCCAGCATGTCATCATCAGGGAATGAAAGGCCGCAATCCACCACAATAATACTGTCTTCATATCTGAAGGCAGTTATATTCATGCCAATCTGCTCCAGGCCACCAAGCGGTATAACCTGCAGTGCAGACGTTTCCGTATTCGTTTTCTTTTTATTCAATCAATTATCCTCCAAATTAAATATAGACATATATCTGCATTCACCATAGTTTTAATGCATATTTGGAGGCAGAACCTTCACGGCAGGATCCTTAACTCCTCGCCGAAAGCTCCGCTCATATAAAACATCAAATATATCGTGAACCAGATAGTTGATAATTTATATATATGTCCGGAAAATCAATCCAGACCAATATCATCCTCTTCAAGCAGTTTTCTGAAGACAACAGCAACAGCATCCAGTTCCTTGTCATCATCAACTATGCTGTAATTTGCTTCCTCATCGCCTTCAACGGAATCATCCCTTAAAATCAATGCTTCTCCGTCACCATCCTCAACATCAGTAACAAGAATGTATGATTTTGCACCGATCACGGTCTGTTCCAACACAAAAAAATCCACAGGCTCCTCGCCTTCCGGACGGAATGTAATTTTTTCCATTATTTATTTCTCTTTCTCTTCGCGATTGTCCAGATAGTCCTGCAATATGATCTGAGCCGCAATCATATCAACATATTCTTTGCGTTCAGCCTTCCTGATTCCGACCTCATCCATAATGGCATCAGCTTCAACTGTAGTAAGCCTCTCATCCCACATGATTACAGGGAGAGAAGTTCTCCTCTCAAGCTTATCTCTGAACTGCTCCGATAACACAGACCGCACTGATTCAGACTGATCCATGTTGAGTGGGAGGCCAAGCACGATCATCTCCACACCATACTCCTGGATCAGCTCCTCAATGCGCGCCAGCGTCTTTCGAAGCTTATTCTCTTCTTTCCTACGGATTATCTCCTTGGCCTGGGCCGTCAGCAAAAGCTCATCGCTTATAGCGACCCCTACTGTCCTGGAGCCGTAGTCCAAACCCATTATTCGCATTATTTTCTGGACCAGTTATTGTTATTGATATACTCTGTGAGCATCTCTTCTACAAGCTCATCACGCTCAACCTTCATGATAAGGCTTCTTGCACCCATGTGGCTTGTAATATAAGTGGGATCACCGGACATAATGTATCCGACAATCTGATTAACGGGATTGTAGCCCTTTTCCAGAAGTGCCTCATAAACAATAGAAAGCACCTTCTTGACACCGGTCTCAGGTTCCACGTCAACCTTGAAAAATTGTGTGTTGCCAAGATTTTGTTCAGCCATAAATTTTTTCCTTCTTTGTAAGTAATTTATATTAATGTACTCACGGTACACTTTATCGATTGTAAAGGTTATTTGGATTAATAATACCGCATTACGCCTCAATTAGCAATGTATCGTCTGTAAGGAAATCTTTTATCGTATGTTCTGAGATATCCCCGCTCTTTATTCCAAGGCTCTCTGCCTCTGAATCAGGCAGTGCCACTCTGACATATCTTGTGGTAAGTCCGATAAGATAAGACTCCCCGCCAATCTTTTCAACATCTTCCCAAAGAATGGCTTCTTTTTTACCAATGAAATTAGCGCGGAAATCTCTGGACTGCGCAGCGGTCATATCGAGAAGAACACTGCTCCTTGCGGTCTTTTCCCTGTCTGTGAGCTGATCATCCATGCCTGCTGCCACAGTACCCTTTCTGGGAGAATACTTGAAAACATGCATCTCGTAGAAGTTTATATCCTCAGCAAATTTCCTGCTCTCTTCAAAATCACTCTCAGTCTCGCCGGGGAATCCCACAATGATATCCGTAGTAATTGCAGGAAGGTCATAGGCTTTCCTTAACTGTTCAACGCCTTCCATATATTCTGCTGCCGTATAATGACGATTCATTCTCTTAAGAGTATTGTCACAACCGCTCTGAAGGGACAAATGGAAATGTGGGCAGACCTTGGAAAGAGCTGCCATTCCTTCTGCCATTTCTTTTGTGATGATTCTGGGTTCAAGTGAACTCAAACGAATTCTGTCGATTCCTTCTATGGCATTGAGCTTTTCAAGAAGCTGTAAAAGCTCCGGTTCTCCCCTGTCTACGCCATAGGAACTGATGTGAATTCCTGTAAGAACAATTTCTCTGCAGCCCTCACTTGCAAGCTTTTTAACTTCAGACAAAATATCCGCTTCCTGTCTGCTGCGGATTCTGCCTCGTGCATAAGGAATTATGCAGTATGTGCAAAACTGATTACATCCATCCTGAATCTTAATATATGCCCTTGTGTGACCCGGCATATGACCAAGCTCCATCTGCTCGTATTGCTGCGCAGGATCATTTATATCAGTAATGCTGACACCTGTGCCGTCCTCACCATTTTTCTCAAAATAGTCTGCAAGGATATGTACGATTTCTTTCTTTTTGTTATTTCCGACAATGATATCTATGCTTTCATCTTCACGGATTCTGTCCTTGTCAGTTTCAACATAACAGCCGCAGGCCACAACAATAGAAGAGGGATTCTTCCTCTTGGCTCTGTGTAACATCTGTCTGCTTTTATGATCTGCAATCTGGGTAACTGAACAGGTATTTATTATGTAAATATCAGCTTCCTCATCAAAAGCTACAATCTTATAACCGCTTTCTTGTAACAATTGACTCATTACATCTGTCTCGTACCGGTTTACCTTACATCCAAGGCTGTGCAGTGCGACACTTTTCATATTAAACCTCCGTATTTTTTGACGATTTATATCATTGACTTTTAACGTCCTTCCGTTTACTATTAAGAAAAGAAGGAGGTATTGGCGCAATGAAAACCGTAAAAATTTCTTTAAACTCTATCGATAAGGTTAAGTCTTTCGTAAATGACATCACAAAGTTCGATTATGATTTCGACCTTGTATCTGGTAGATATGTTATTGACGCAAAATCAATCATGGGTATCTTCTCACTTGATCTTTCAAAGCCGATCGATCTCAATATCCATGCAGAAGATGGCGCCGATGAAGTTTTGGCAATCTTAAAGCCTTACATGATCTAATTGATCTAATTAAGACAACACCGAAACCTGTGGATCATTCCACAGGTTTCTTTTATTTCTGCAAAAGCGCCTGCCCGGCGAACATTCCTGTTTGTTCATCCGGAAGCGCTTCTAATACCTTGTTTATGCCTCCAGCTCGATTATCTCGTCTGTATCAAGAGCTGTCTGAACCATTTCATCTATCTTTTCAGATAAGTTTTTCTCATGAGCCCTTATTACTTCAAGTCTGGGCTTGGTTACAGGATGCTTGGCAACAAAGATTGTGCAGCAATCCTCATAAGGCAGAATTGAAGTATCATATGCTCCGATTTTTAGGGAAATATCAACTATATCCTGCTTATCAAAAGCAATAACAGGTCTGTAAACAGGCATGTCCTGAACAACCTCGTTAGTAGCCATAAGGCTTTCCATTGTCTGGGAAGCAACCTGACCGATGCTCTCTCCGGTGATAAGTCCCATGCATCTGTTTTCTTTTGCGATCATATCGGCAATTCTCATCATGTATCTGCGCATGATAATGGTGAGCTCATCATGAGGGCACTGCTTATAAATATACATCTGGATGTCAGTGAAATTGATAACATGAAGTCGAACCTTACCTGTGTATTTTGCAATAACTTTGGCAAGATCAATTACCTTCTGTTTTGCTCTCTCGCTGGTGTATGGCGGAGCATTGAAATAAACTGCCTCTATCTCAGCTCCCCTCTTGGCGATCATGTAGCCCGCAACAGGAGAGTCAATACCACCTGAAAGAAGCAGGCATGCTTTACCGCTTGTACCGATGGGCATACCACCGGGTCCGGGAATAATCTCAGAGAAAATATTGATCTTTTCTCTGATTTCTACATTTATGAGAATATCAGGAGTTCTGACATCAACCTTCATCTCGGGATAAGCGTCAAGAACCTGCGCTCCAATCTCAGCTGCTGCCTCCATTGAATCAAGAGCATAGGTTTTGTCAACTCGTCTGCATTTGATCTTAAAGGTCTTGTTCTTATCGGGATAAACGCCATCTATAAATTTAATTACTGCCTGTGAAAGGCCATTTATATCAGGCAGTTTGCCATCGCCATCTCTCTCAATACAAACAGCAGGGCAAATTCCCGTAATTCCAAAAACAGTCTGAAGAGCTGCTACGGTCTCATCAAAATCAAAACCGCGTGCATTAAGATAGATTCTTCCGGAAACTCTGAATATCTTAAAGTCTCCCTCGCACTTCTCAAGAACGCGCTCCATCTGTCTTACCAGCGCCTCTTCAAACAAATATCTGTTTTTTCCTTTAATACCGATCTCGGCATACTTAATTACAAATGCATGGTATTGCATGTCTGACTCCTTAATAAAACTATTTTTATCAGCGTCTGGAAAACTGTCTGAGCATCGGAACTATTTCCTTAAATGCACTTACAGTCGCACTGATCTCTTCTTCAGTTGTAAACTCCGACATACTGATTCTGACTGTGCTGTCAAGAAGGCCCTTCTCAAGACCAATTGACTTCAACGTTCCTGAAACACTTGGATGATTGGAGGCGCAGGCACTTCCTGCAGAGACATAGATTCCTTTATCCTCAAGTGCATGAAGAAGAACCTCTGCTCTTACTCCCTTAACAGAAACACTGACTATATGCGGTGCAGATGCCCTGACAGCTTCTATGGTTTCATCTGCGGCAAAGTCCGTATCCCCATTCATATCCAGATCTATTCCATTAATCTTTATATCATCAAGCCCTGTTAAAAGCCCCTTAATAAGAGAGGTTTTTAATTCATAGAGCTTATCTGTCTTATTATCAAAATCTTCATATATTTTTTCGGCAGCAAGTCCAAGTCCTGCAATTCCCGGTACATTAAGAGTTCCCGAGCGAAGTCCGTTCTGCTGTCCGCCGCCAAAGTTGATAGGCAGGATTCTGACCTTATCCTTTATATATAAAAAACCAATTCCCTTAGGTGCATGAATCTTGTGTCCGCTCACAGACATAAGATCTATTCCGGATTTCCTGGGATTAAAACGGTATTTTCCATAGGCCTGTACTGAATCCACATGGAAAAGTGCATTGGGCGAAAGCTCATGAACAAGCTGTGCCGCCTCTTCTACGGGCTGTCTTGCTCCAATCTCGTTATTTACTCCCATTATCGAAACAAGAATTGTATCCTCTCTCAGAGCTGATCTTAATTCTTCAAGATCTATCCTTCCATCTGCTTTTACCCCGAGATAAGTAACTTCAAATCCCTGGTCCTCAAGATACTTCATGGTGTTAAGAATTGCAGGATGCTCAACAGAAGTAGTGATGAGGTGATTACCAAGTCTCCTATTAGACATGGCCCCGCCTATAACAGCCATATTGTCCGACTCTGTTCCACCGGATGTAAAAAGAATCTCCTTGGGATCAGCCTTAAGTGTCTTTGCAATCTGTTCTGATGCTTTTCTCACATAGTTCTCAGCCACTACACCCTTGTGATGCATACTTGAAGGATTGCCATAATCCTCGGTCATTAAACTAAATGCCAGATCGGCAACTTCCTTATACACCTGTGTGGTGGCGGAATTATCTAAATATATTTCCATTTTTATCAATTCTCTCCGCACTGAATTCGAACCGTCAGTGCCCTTTGTAAATAATAGTCAGCGTTCCAAAGTATACATTAACCATGCCAGCATTGTAAAGCCCGCTGTTTCTGTACGAAGGATACGCTTGCCCATTGTGATGGATCTAAAGCCGCTTTCCGTTGCAGCTTCTACTTCTTCATCCGCAAAGCCGCCCTCCGGACCAACAAATATTCCGATGCTCTGTCCCGGCCTGATATCTGAAATAACCTCTCTTGTGTAATCCATACCTTCAGCCATTTCATAAGGTAAAAGCTTTATATCCAGCTCTTCCGCATATTTAAGTGCTTCCCTGAAAGTCATTGGCATAGTGATCTCCGGCACAAGAGCACGCTTACTCTGCTTGGCTGCAGCTTCTGATATTGCACACCATCTCTTGATTTTAGAGGCCGCCTTTTTTTCATCAAGCTTTACTACGGAACGTTTCATCTTAACAGGAATTATCCGGTAAACTCCAAGTTCCACAGCTTTCTGAATTATCAGCTCCATTTTATCCGCTTTGGGAAGTCCCTGGAAAAGATAAATTCTTGAAGGAAGTTCTGCTCCGGATTCCTTGATAAAACGAAGTTCTCCAACAAGCTCTGTATCCGTAATGGATTCTATTCCAAATCTGTACTCTCTGGTATTTGCAAATTCCTCCGATCCGCTTTGGGAATCCCCTGACGGAGAAAAATCCGCATCATCTCTCAGACTGACGGAGAATTCTTCTCCAACCTTCATCCTGAGGACATTGACCATGTGATTATAATCATCACCGCTAATTGCTATTCTTTTTCCATCGTCAAAGAGCTGACTGCTCTCAGCAAAAAAATGAAACATTTTTCAATCCTTCTTAGAAATAACAGATACCCACTCGCCCTGCTTGCAGACTTCAATAATATTAAGTCCGGCTTCCTCATGTGCTTTGCGGATAACATCCTCTTTGGCTTCTATGATTCCGGAAGTGATATAGATTCCGCCCTTTTTAAGAAGTCCGGGAACTATGGGAGTAAGCGGCACAAGTACATAGGGAAGAATATTGGCAACCACTATATCGTACTTCTCCTTGCCCACCTGATTCTGTACCTTCTCATCATCAATGATATTTCCGATTATCAGATCAAAGTCTTTGTCAGCGATATCATTAGCTTTCTTATTATCTGCAACAGCAGGCTCTGAACATGGATCAAGATCAGTTCCAACAGTATGGCCTGCACCAAATTTCATTGCAAGTATTGAAAGAACTCCGCTTCCTGTACCTACATCCAGAACCTCTGCACCGGGAGTCATGTATTTTCTAAGCGCTCTTATGCAAAGCTGTGTAGTCTCATGCATACCTGTTCCGAATGCTGTGCCGGGATCGATATGAAGGGTGATATTAGCTTTCTCCTCATCCTCTGATGTCTTGGTTTCCCATGAAGGAATGACAAGGACATCCTCAACATAAAACTTATGGAAATACTGCTTCCAGTTGTTGATCCAGTCTATGTCCTCAGTGACATCCACGGAAATGGTTCCATCACCTATATCAGAAAAGCTGCGAAGTTCATCCAGAACACCTTTAATATCTGCCTTCATTTCATCAGGTGTTTTGGTAACCTCAATCTCTTCTCCGTTTTCATCATACTCATGAACTGTCAGATTGTTATCATCATCGACTTCAACAAAGAAATTAAGATATGCAACGCCATCCTCGCCGGGCGCAACTACTGCGCAGCTGTCCACACCGGTTTCCTCATCATCCGCATCCTGAAGATCATCTGTAAACATCTGCTCCTTATCTGCTGCAGTAAGAGGTGCATTGTCCTCAATCTGAGCGCCTTCAAGTCCGATGTCAGTCATACTGCTGACAATAATATCCTCTGACTCCTCGTTGGTTCTGATTCTGAATCTCATCCACTTCATAGTATCTGCTCCTAAACTAAATGAATAATAATATGGAAAAAATGCATCCCATCATGATATCAAATATTATCATGAAAGGATGCATTGTAACAAATTTCATTATTTCTTCTTACCGAAGAAGCCGCCCTTCTTCTTGCCGTTGTCGTCACCGCCATCCTTATCTGCGGTTACGTTGTCGGCAGCGTGCAGGCTGTCACCGGTCTTCTCATCGAACTGCTTAAGCAGCTCCTTAGCTTCCTTGGAAAGCTTGTCCGGTACCTGAACTACAAGAGTTACATAGTGATCTCCGCGGATCTCCTTGTTTCTCAAAGTGGGCACGCCCTTACCTCTTAAGCGAACTCTGGTATCGGTCTGGGTTCCTGCCTTAACATCATAAAGGACCTTGCCGTCAACTGTATCGATAGCAACGGTTCCACCCAATGCAGCAATTGCATAGGACATAGGAACTGTTGAGAAAATATCATAATCCTGTCTCTGGAAGATAGGATGATCTGCAACAATAACCTCAACAAGAAGGTCTCCTCTGGGGCCACCGTTTCTGCCGGGTTCACCCTTCTCACGGATACGAACGCTCTGTCCGTTATCAATACCTGCAGGAATTGAAACCTGAATTCTCTTGTTGCTTGCAACATATCCTGTTCCGCCGCAATCAGGGCACTTGTCCTTGATAACCTTACCACTTCCGTTACAATCAGGACATGTCTGAACATTCCTTACTGTGCCGAAGAAAGACTGCTGTGTGAAAACAACCTGTCCCTTACCGCCGCACTTAGGACACATCTGAGCTGTTGTGCCGGGCTTTGCACCGGTTCCCTTACATGTAGGGCAGGGATCCTTAAGACGAATCTCAAGTTCCTTCTCACAGCCAAATACCGCCTCTTCAAAAGTAATGCGAACACTGGCACGGATATTTGCTCCCTTGGCAGGACCACTTCTTGCGCCCTGACTTCTGCGTCCGCCGCCAAAGAAATCGCCGAATATATCTCCAAATATATCGCCAAAGTCAGCTCCACCGAAATCAAATCCGCCATAGCCACCTGCACCACCATCAAATGCTGCATGACCAAACTGATCATACTGGCGTCTCTTCTCAGGATCGCTGAGGACAGCATAAGCCTCAGATGCCTCCTTGAATTTGTCTGCTGCAGTAGCATCGCCGGGATTCATATCCGGATGATACTTTTTGGCAAGCACACGGTATGCTTTTTTAATCTCGTCATCACTGGCTCCCTTGCTGACGCCAAGAACCTCGTAATAATCTCGCTTCTGTTCTGCCATTTATTACTCCTAAAGTAGATTAATTTTCATAATGTAAAATTAATTCGCCAAATGCCCAATACATCCTATCGTATGTATTGGGCTTTAGCAATATTTAAAATATTAAAGTTTTCTAAAAATGAAGCTCTGCTTCCGGGCTGTCTTACATAAGTTCTCGCAACTTATACTTCTCTGTAATCGCCATCAACAACATCATCTGCTGCGCCAGCATCAGAAGTCTGAGCGCCACCCATGTTGCTCATGTCAGGACCTGCGCCCTGAGCGCCTGCTGCACCCTGTGCACTCTCATAAACCTTAGCAAAGAGAGCCTGTGCATCTGTCATGAGTTTCTCTTTCTGGCTCTTGATTGTATCGATCTCGCTATCTGTAAGCTCGCGATCCTTAGTCTGCTCAAGAGTATCCTTAAGAGCCTTAAGGTCATCCTCTACTGTCTGCTTCTGTGAAGGATCGATCTTGTCGCCAACTTCCTGGATAGCCTTCTCTGTCTGGAATACGAAAGAATCAGCTTCGTTTCTTGCATCTATGCCTTCCTTACGCTTCTTATCCTGAGCTTCAAACTCAGCAGCTTCCTTGATAGCCTTGTCGATATCCTCATCAGACATGTTAGAACCTGCTGTGATTGTGATGTGCTGCTCCTTACCTGTTCCAAGATCCTTAGCAGATACATTAACGATACCGTTTGCATCGATATCGAATGTAACCTCGATCTGAGGAACACCTCTCATTGCCGGAGGGATTCCATCAAGGCGGAACTGGCCAAGTGACTTGTTGTCCTTAGCGAACTGTCTCTCACCCTGAAGAACGTTGATATCAACGGCTGTCTGGTTATCAGCTGCTGTTGAGAATACCTGACTCTTCTTGGTAGGAATAGTTGTGTTACGCTCGATAAGTCTTGTAGCAACACCACCCATTGTCTCGATTGAAAGAGAAAGAGGTGTTACATCAAGAAGAAGGATATCACCTGCGCCTGCATCACCAGCAAGCTTACCGCCCTGGATACCGGCACCAATAGCTACGCACTCATCAGGGTTAAGGCTCTTTGAAGGCTCGTGACCTGTGAGCTGTTTAACCTTCTCAACTACGCAGGGAACACGTGTTGATCCACCAACAAGGAGAACCTTTCCAAGGTCTGAATAGTTAAGACCTGCATCCTTCATAGCATTCTGTACAGGAATAGCACTTCTCTCTACGAGATCGTGGATAAGCTCCTCAAACTTAGCTCTTGAAAGGTCCATATCAAAGTGCTTAGGGCCTTCTGCTGTAGCTGTGATGAAGGGAAGGTTGATATTGGTTGTTGTTGAAGAAGAGAGCTCCTTCTTAGCCTTCTCAGCTGCTTCCTTAAGTCTCTGCATAGCCATCTTGTCGCCTGAAAGGTCTACACCTTCCTTAGCCTTGAACTCAGATACCATCCAGTCGATGATCTTCTGGTCGAAGTCATCACCACCAAGGTGTGTGTCACCGTTTGTTGAAAGAACTTCGATAACGCCATCACCTATATCAATGATTGATACATCGAATGTACCACCACCAAGGTCATAAACCATGATCTTCTGCTCTTTCTCATTATCAAGACCGTATGCAAGAGCTGCTGCCGTAGGCTCGTTGATGATACGCTTTACATCAAGACCTGCAATCTTACCTGCATCCTTTGTAGCCTGACGCTGAGCATCATTGAAATATGCAGGAACTGTGATAACTGCCTCTGTTACTTTTTCGCCGAGATACTGTTCTGCGTCTGCCTTCAGCTTCTGAAGAATCATAGCTGAAATCTGCTGAGGTGAGTACTTCTTACCGTCGATTGTACGGCCATTATCTGTACCCATATCTCTCTTGATTGAAGCGATAGTGTTCTCAGCATTTGTAACTGCCTGACGCTTAGCGGGCTCACCTACCAGACGCTCGCCATTCTTTGTGAAAGCTACGATAGAAGGTGTTGTTCTTGCACCCTCTGCATTAGCGATAACTGTGGGCTGTCCGCCCTCCATAACAGCTACACAGCTGTTAGTTGTTCCTAAATCAATACCTATAATTTTACTCATCTTATTTACCTCCATGATGAAATCTGATTGTCTATATATAAAAACGGTTTCCTGCGTATACGTCTGACTAATTCAGATCGCATACATTTAGATTACCCATTGTTTACTTTGCAACAGCAACCATGCTGTGTCTTAACACTGTATCTCTGAACAT
>CAMVLM010000081.1 GCA_947168335.1 uncultured Butyrivibrio sp.
ATAAGTAAGATCATCCCTTGCAGAAATTGCCTTGAACTTTCTTATTCCTTTTACAACATATTCTGGCAGTTCTTCTTCTAATTCAGTCTTTCCAACACTAGGTGCATAAGCTATCAAGTTTTTACATCTAAGACCTTCTCCAAATTTTATAGGTGCATTTGCCTTTGTGTCTTTAAAATTCCAAACCTCATCACTCCCTACAACTATACAATCATAATTCAATGCATTTATCTGACTAGCATTAAAGACTCTTTTTGATAATACCATCTGTGTATTTCTTGCTTTTGCAAAAGTCCATGGAATTTTTATTTTTTGTTTCCAACAAGCGAAATCTTCTCTATCTTTGTAGAATCTAAACCAACCACAAGTATTTATAATATAATGTTTTATATTTATATAATCAATAATTTCTACAGTATCCTGAGGAAACAATTTACTTATAGCTTGATGAAGTGCATACGCTTGCAAAAATGCACCATAATTATTTATGTATTGATGTGTCAAAATTCCTATTTTCATGATTCTCCAGCCAATTTTAAATATCTATTTTGCAATTTAATAGCTTCAACTTGTATGTCATAGCTGTTGTTTCTAATAAGTTCAGTTTTGTCTAATCTTATCTTTTTCTCAAAAGCCTCAAGTATTTTTTCAACCCAAACATCTACAGGATCATTTGTGCTAATAAACTTTGCTTCATCAGAGAATCCAATTTCTCTAGTGATTGAATCCGCAAAAATACATGGCAAATCAGCAGCCTGAGCTTCTACTCCTACTACTGGTAGGCCTTCCCAAATAGATGGTAGAATAAATGCATCAAATGCTTGATACCACTCATTTGCATTTCCAACATTTCCTACAAAGAATACCTTATCTTCAATTTTGAGTTTTGAAGCTTTTTCCTTTACTGATTCCATTAATTCACCATCACCTAAAAGAACTAATACTGCTTTCTCGTCTCTTTTTGACAGTTCACTAAAAACATCAAGTAAAAATGTATGATTCTTTTGAGCCATAAATCTGCCCACATGACCTAATACATGTTTATTTTGCAAATTATATTCATTCCTAATCCTATCCCTTATCTTAGAATTAAATATGAATCTATCAACTTCAATTGCATTTGGAATAAACTCATAATTGCCTGACTCAACAACTTTACTGCCAAAATAACATTTAGCCGCAGCTATTCCACAAGTAAAATGATGCGTCATATTTTGGGGCAACAAAGCCTTACACACCAGTTTAATTGGCAACTTCCAATCTTTTGTAATCGCAGCTCCATGAGCATGGAAAATTCTTATTGGTACATTACTATTTTTCGCACCATGCAGCGCATACACTCCTAATGCACCATTATGAGCTTCGACTATTTTATAATCTGGATTCTTTTTGAAAAGATTCTTCATATACTTCATATATGCAAAAATCTTAAAAGGATTCAAACCGGGAGTATGATATATTTTTCCACCTAACAATCTAACTTCATCATCATAAGCTCCAGGTTTCTTTTTATTACATAAAAAATCGAACTGAACAATACTTCTATCTATATGCCTATAATAATTCATAAGCATCGTCTCTATTCCAGCTCTATCCATATTGCTAACAGAATGTAAAACTCTTATCATCTCCAACACAAAAACCACTTCGGTGTTATTAAAACGAAGTGGTTATATTCCTCCTGCCCAAATCTGAATAATTACTCACAATAAGCACCAATATAGGAGTTTACTTTATATTAATAGTAATTACAATTGGCACATAAGAAAAAGATTAATTAAATTCTGCTGATATTTATGTAATATTTCACAAAACAATTTTATTCGTAATATAATTCATTTATTTTCGGATTCTTAACTAAACTGTTTTCGAGAATACATTATCTGACAAAGTCGTTCATCTTACCAAATTATTGTAAGATAATGGAATTAAGCCCTGATCAAAATTAGGTCATTCTGAAAAAATGTAATAGAATTTTGTATCTTTACAGTAATATGGAATGGCAGATTTCAATGTCATCATGCTTTCCAGAAAAAATGTAATACTTTCTTCCCAAAATAATATTACATTTTTTCGGATATCCATCGAATTTAGTCAAACGAGCCCCAACGCCCATAATATTTGCCTTGAAAATATTACATATTTTCCCAAATAATCTATATTTATCAATTGTAGAAATCTACTCAAGACTAAACTTTGAAAATCCAGGCTGAGGAATAAATCATAAACACCAGACAATTCCAAAGTCAATCTTCATAAAAATGATAGAAAAACAGCTTTACACTACAATAAAAGAGTCTGTGAAAAAATGATTATATATCATTTCACAGACTCTAAATTATGCCAAAAATTTAATTACCTTCTCCAGTGGAGTCACCACTCTTATCCTCTTCAGCAGAGAAATCATCTGAACCGGTGGTATCCTCAGTTCCATCAGAAATAGCCCCTTCTTCACTTGATTCGGCTTCCGTACTATCCACACTATCAGTACTACCCGAATCTGACGAGCTTGACCCGGCAGATGCCACATGTTTTGCATCTCCCTCAACAGTGGATGCATCCAGTACAATGTAATCATAAACATTAAGTCCATACATTGTATTTGACTTAACTATCGAATATTCCTCATTCTGATACAGGATACTTACCTGTCTGAAATCAGCATATCCCTTGTTTATGTTATATACACCGATAAGACTCTTCTTCTCGCTGACAATATATTTCTCCTGGGAATCAGTCTTGATCAGATTATCCCCGCTTCTCAAAGACAGATCATCTACATAATAAGCATCATCAGTCTCGTTATATATCTCAACTTCTACGAATTCTGAAGTCTCTGAGCCGTTCTCATCATATTTTGCCCTAAGGACACCGTAGTTATTGTTATTACCCTTGGTTACATATTCCTTGGGAACTATAAAGAAATTCTTCTCAGCAATTGCACTGTTCGGGATCTTAAGTCCCTTTTCTTCCTCAGTTATAAGTTCCACATTCAGGAATCTGTCCTTTGAGAAAGTTATCATGGAGTTTGTAAAAGTAAATTCCACAAATGTATCACCGGCATCGTTAGTGTTGTATGATACCTTCCCCCAGGATTCATCCTGGTTTTTTAGGAACCTTACTTTAACATATTGTCTGTCCGCAAGATTTTGAACCTTCTCAAGGTCATTCTCTTTAATGACTATGCTCCAGTTCTCATTCGTAGAAATCTTATAGGCTGTATCTCCTGCGCCTAATAAAGAATTGCTTATAAGCTGATTTCGCTCGTACTTTGAGCTGTCCAAAAGATCAGCAGTCATATCCTTCAACGTAAGCTCTTCGTATCGTCAGTTGAATACAAAACGATTCCGGTATCCGGTGCATAACAATAGTTAATACTCTGAAGTGTCGAACCACCGGTGTTCAGTGAATTTATATTCTGAAGAATGCTGGAACTTGCCAGCTTCTGTACTGTGCCATCCAGACTGTTTTTGAAATCATAGACCACTGAAAAATTATGCGGATCAAAATCAGAGGAAAAGCTTACTATCTGAGTCCTTAATTCGCTTAAATCCTCACTTGATAAGGTTGCCTGCTCTGATCCCTGCGATTTAAGATAATCCAGAAGATCTCCGGATTCATCAACTGTATAAACCAGATTTCCGACAGCAACCCTCTGCCCCTCTGTAGCAAAATAGTTTACATATCCTGATTTTTCACAAGGCACAACCTTCTCAGTCCTGAGAGCAACCGCTTCATAAATATTATTTGAAGACAGTGAACCCTCGATTACTTCATAGCCCACAAGGTGCTTTTTATTAAAATAGATAAAAACACAGATTACAATATAAACCATCATTGCTGCAAAAAACAGCATTCCATAGTTCAAATGCAGAAAGGAAGGAAACCTTGTAATCTTCTTGTTTCTTTTCTTCGCCATTTTAACCTACCAACTGCAAGCTGTATCATAAACAGTATTCTCATGGTCAGCTCACAACAATAAGAAAAGCCGCGAGATAATACGCGGCTTATCCTTTACATCTCATTTAAATAATAACTATCAGATTAACAATTACCGTAACAGATTAAAGAGCTGTTAAAACCTTAGATTTAACTGCTTCAGGTAACTCTGACTCATCCATAGAAACACTGAGTACGAAATCTACTCCGAATTTCTCACTGAGCTTATCAAGTTTCTCTATTGAATTTGTAATGTCCTTGCCTTCAAGACAAGCAATATTGAGGAAACCATCGAAATACATCTGTTGAAGATCGTGATCCTGTGAAATCACGCCACTGACGAAACCTATGAACTCATCTGAATTTTCAATCATAAATTCCGGAACTACGATAAGACGAACTTTGTTGTTAAGTTCAAACATGTGCTTTGTATTTCTATCAAGAAATACTACATTTCCTAAGATATTTTTTACTTCGGTATTGACCTTGTTCAACAGGTACTTTGTTTTGCCTTTACCTTTATTCCCAACAATTAATTGAACCATATCCATACCCTCCTGCAGTGTTTTTTCTGATATATCAATTATATGTTAACTGTTCACAAAAGACAAGGATTTTAAGAAGTAATCTCAAGTAATAATGACGACATTTCTGTATATAGTGTTTCTGTGTCCTCAGCACGCATAATTACTGAAATATACTTATTTCCGGAAGTATCTGCCGCGAGCTGTATAAGGCAGTGTCCAGCTGCAGCTGTAGTACCTGTCTTTCCACCGATAACAGTAATTCCGGCTGGCATATCATAATGACCATTCAGGTAACCGTTTGTATTATTAACTGAAACCTCCTTAAGATCGCCTGAAGATGTATAATACTGCGTTGTATATGAACCCATCTGGATTATTTCACTGAATTTGTCGTACTTGATAGCTTCATTGAAGATCAGATACATATCATATATGGTCGTATAGTGATCATCCTGAGTAAGTCCGTTAGGATTCATAAAATGAGAATTTGTTGCACCTATTGCCAGTGCTTCCTCATTCATCATATTTACAAATTCATCTACTGTTCCGCCTATATTCTCTGCAATAAGAACCGCCACATCATTAGCTGAATATAGAAGAAGTAAATGCAGCGCCTGTTCCAGAGTCATGGAATCTCCGGCAGAAAGATTGATCTTCTGCGCTCCGCTCTCTGTGATAATAACTTTATCAGAAGCAACAAGAGCCTGGTCAAGACTTCCCTTTTTAAGCGCAACAATAGCCGTCATCACTTTTGTAAGCGATGCCGGATCAAGTTGTGTATGCGCATTATATGCATATAGAGTTTCTTTTTTGGATAAATCAAATAAACCGCAGCAGGTTTTTTCGGTGAGCGTCAAACTGTCACCGATATTACCGCTAACTACGCAGCGGTCAGACGCGAAGGTATCAAGAACCTCTCCGGTCTTCTCGCTGTAATCAGACGCGTTCATGGTATATTTCAGCGAATAATCACTGTTTGAACACGCAGTTAATAAAACCGACATGATAATCGGCAGAATAACTAATTTATTTGTACATCTCACGCCACTCTAAGTCTCCTCTGTCTAAAGATTTGATCAAAAGCTCAGCTGTAGCAAGATTAGTTGCGATGGGAATATTGTGCATATCGCAAAGTCGCATAACATTGTTTACATCAGGCTCATGAACCTTCTGAGTAAGAGGATCCCTGAGAAAAATTACAAGATCGATCTCGTTTGCTTCAATTGCAGCACCAATCTGCTGTGAACCACCGAGATGACCGGCAAGATACTTATGGATATTGAGGTTTGTAACCTCTTCAATAAGACGACCTGTAGTGCCTGTAGCATAAAGATCGTGCTTTGCTAAAATCCCCCTGTATGCTATGCAAAAATTCTGCATCAGCTTTTTCTTTGCATCATGTGCTATAAAAGCAATATTCATAACAAAACCCCTTCCAACGTTAGTAAAATTTTTTGCCTTGAAGTCTTACATTTAATACAAAACCTATACCCGTAAAACAGCTGACCAATGAAGTTAATCCGGAACTTACAAAAGGAAGCGGGATACCGGTATTCGGAAGCACGCCTGTGGCAACTCCGATATTAAGAAATCCCTGAAATCCTATCCATGCACCCATTCCGGAAGCTATGAGCATACCGCACATATCTTTTGCTTTGCCCCCTACAACAAAGCATTCAATGGCAATCAGCATAACAAGAACAACTACTATACATGATCCTATAAAACCGAACTCTTCACCTATAACTGTAAAAATAAAGTCGGTTCTGGACTCTGATATAAATCCTGCATTCAAAACAGAACTGATCTCATTCGTATTATAACCCTTGCCCAGAAGCTGTCCTGATCCTATGGCCATAATTGAATTAAGTGTCTGGAATGCATCGCTGTTGGCATAATCCTCAGGATGTAGCCAGGCCAGCACTCTTCGCTGCTGATACTCTCTGAGGATAATCGTCTTATCAGAAAGTGCATCGAAGATTACCAAAAGCGCAGACGGAATTGTTACTGCCAAAACAGTAGCCACAAGTTTCCAGTCTATACCCGCCACAAACAGAATAATACTCAGAATAACAGTTAGCATAATGGTCGTAGACAGATCAGGCTGACTTACGATCATTAAAAGCGGCGGTGCCATCAGTCCCAAACATATAAAAACAAAATATATTTTCTTTATTTTGTCCTTATGTTTCATTATGAACTGAGCAAAAAATAAAATCAATAATATTTTGGACGCTTCAGATGGCTGAAACTGCACTCCCGCAATTACAATCCATCTTGTAGCACCCTTAACCGAGTTACTGAGCGGTGTGAATACCAGTCCCAGCAGCAACAGATTAAAAATATAGTAAACAACATAAAACTTGCAAAGTACCATGTAATCAAGAAGTGATATGAAAACCATTATCACAACTCCGAGCACAATACCTACTATCTGTTTGCTCCTGCCGGAAGGATCCGCACTTCCGATAGCCATAACACCCACACTTGCAAGACCAAGAACGAGTAAAACAAGTTTAAAGTCGTAATCCCATATTTTATAACTCTTTAGTTTTTCCAAAAAATTCTCAGTCCGCATTAGCTTCACCACCTTGAAGTTCCTGTGCAGTTCCGCTGGATATTTCATCATCGTCCTTAAGGCCGAAGTTATAAGCGATAACCTCTTTTGTTATCTGTGCAGCATAACTGGATGTGTAACCGTAAGCTATACGTGTTGCAATTGCAATTTCAGGTCTCTCATAAGGAGCATAGCATACGAAAAGTGCATGGTTAGCCCTCTTCTTGGACTCCTCGGCTGTTCCTGTTTTTCCTGCAACATTAACCGCTATATCCGAGAAATATGTCTTATCTTCTACCACCTGTCTCATTCCCTGATGAATCGCATTCCAGTAGGAAGTATCCATATCTATAGTATTTCTGACAGTTGCTCCGTTTTCAGAAAGAAGATTCCCGTCAGAATCGCATGTCTTTTTAACCAGTGTCAGATTATAACAGGTTCCACTGTTGGCAACAGCTGTAACATATCTTGCAAGTCCCACTGTTGTGAATGCATAGGAACCCTGACCAATTGCGGAACGAACAGAGTCGATATCTGAAAGAACAGGATCATACTCCGTAATCTCAATTCCGGTAGTCTCGGTAAGTCCGTACATATCTGCATACTTATTCAGCTTATTAAGACCTGTCTCCGAATGATAGCCGTCGCCTACCAGTCCAAGCCTGTAACCAACCTCAAAGAAAAATGCGTTACAGGAATTTCCGATTGCTCCCGTTACATTAAGTGATCCGTGAGATCTTGGATAAATCCAGCAGTGTGCAGCAATATCAAGTTTATCAAACACACCGGTACATGTGATGGTACTTGAAGTATCGATTACTCCTTCCATAAGACCGGCTGTTGAAGAACACATCTTAAAAGTTGATCCCGGTGCTGTTCGCTGCATGGTTGCATAATTCAAAAGCGGTGAAGCTTCATCACTTCTTAGCTTTGCATAGTATTCAGCATCAACACCGTTTGCCATCTTGTTATTGTCATATCCCGGATATGACACAAGAGCAAGAACATCACCATTATTTACATCAGTTACAACCATCGATCCTGTACATGGATCAAGTGCAAGCTGTGCAGGTGTAATATCCAGGTCAGAAATCCTCTTGGTCATAAAAGTATAAGGAGTTTCTGCACCGCCGTTCCAAAGGCTGCTCTCCTCCTCGGAAAGCTCAATTATGTCCTGTTCAAGGAGAACGTTACAAACATTGGTTCCAGTGATCTGATCATCATTAAGCATGTACTTATAAAGACGCTTATTGAATTCATCATCTTCGGAAAGGTCTCTGAAGATATATTCAACAATTGTATTATAGATTTCTTCTGAATCGACGTACTGGCTTTCAAGGTCAAGCACTGTTACATCAATCCAGTTAGAAGCTATACAGTATCTTATATACTCTGACAAAGGTATAGTCTCATCCTTGGTCCAGGCGATATAAGTCGTATCCTCTTTATCAACCTTATTTGAATCAATTACTCCGTTGCTGTAAAGCTTGGATGCAATATAACTCATGTAAACCTGATACTCGGTTGTCAGCTGTTCATACGATGTATTTGTGGTAGTAAGCTCCTCACGAAGTCTCTGATTTACCTGTTCCTTCTTTGAAACAAACTGATTATACACGTACTGTTCGTTCGGTCCCGCTTCACTGCTGCTCAAATGATTAAGGTCAATTACATGGTTGTTGAACATTGCGTAGTAAACATCATAGATTGGAATCTGAATATCACTCGCCTTCTGATTCTCACCAATTGTAATGGACTTAACATTCTGAATCTTGGAAATAAGTATTCCTGCCAGTGACTGCTCGATAATGTTGTAGCATGCCTCCTGAAGATCCTTATCAATGGTCAGATATACATCATTACCTGCTTTGGAATCAATATAGCTGCTGTTCTCTATAACCTTACCGGTATTATCAACATAAACAGTCTCACTACCCTTTGTTCCCTGAAGTACAGACTCCATTGACTGTTCAATTCCGGACTTACCAACTGTATCGTTTGAAGTATATGATGGATTCTCTTTCTGTAGTTCAGCCAGCTCGGAATCCGATATTTTTCCCGTATATCCAAGTATCTGTGAAAAATAATTGGAATCAACATAAACTCTTGCTGTGGCTTCTTCTATTGAGACACCTTCAAGAATATTGGAATTCTCCATTATGTCAGCCACCGTTTTCTCACTGACACTGTTGGCAATTGTAGTAACAATATACTTCTGATAACTGTTTGAATTCATGCGATAACGCACAATGAGGACCTTGAGCATTCTGTCCTTGGTATACCCAAGTCCCGGCTGAAAGGTCTTTTTATCTTCCGGATCAGTTCTCTCACCTATCTGGAAAGTTTCACAGAGATCATCCACAACCTCCTGAGCAGTCTTGGTCCTCTCCTCATATTTGAGATTATCAATAGATGTACGTCCATAAACATCCGCAAGAAATCTTAAGAGCTGAGTTCCTTCAACGCCAAATTCAAAGTTGCCTGATGAATTAAGCTGAATATTAAAATCCGTATCAACCGCATCCCCGTTAGCTTCAACAATATCAATTACCTTGTTGACAACTTCGTTGATGGCCGCATTTTTACCTGATCCGGACTCAAAAACATCCTCGATGGTAACAGAATTGGACAGCTCATTATATGCAAGAAGCTTTCCGTTTCTGTCGTAGATATTTCCTCTTGTGGCTGCAATTGATTTTTCTTTCTTGATCTTGAGTCTGAATGTATCCAGATAATTCTCACCATTGATGATCTGAAGTGAAAAAAGCCTGTATACAAGCCCCGCACCTGCAAGAATCAGGAATGCACTTACAATAACAAGCCTCGAGGTTATGAAATTTACTACTACCTCTTTAATTTTATTAAACAAATTTCTTTGCACTCCTTTGTTCTATATCCTCCAGGAAAGTATTCATTCTGACAAGCAGAGGATATAGGAAAATAGCAACAAGTGAAGTATAAACAACCTCCGGAATAATAACATTCATCATATAATATCCAAGGTCATACTTATTTCTAAACATAAAAAGAAGAACATAACATATAAATCCGAACAGGAAATCCGACGCAACGATCAAAAGAAGCGGAAGCAGTATGTTCTCAGGATAAAATATCTTATTGAATTTACCGATCAAATACCCAAGATACATATAGATAAGTGCATAAAATCCAAGGTAAGTCCCAAAGAAAACATCCACCAGAAGTCCGCAGAAAACTCCAACCCATATTCCGTTCTTATCACCTCTCATAAAAGCAAATGAAGAAGTGACAATAACCATCAGGTTTGGAACAATTCCGCCAAAATCAATGTATCTGAATACTGTGGTCTGCAATATGAAACTGATTATTATGGTAACAAATGTAAAAATTAATCGTCTCATTACTCACCGGTTTTTTTAAGCTGCATAATAACAAGGACTTCATTCATGTATTCAAAATCAACGACAGGTGTAATTCGTCCTGATTTTGTAAGATTGTTGGAGTCCTCCTCAATAGTTGATATATAACCTATAAGTATTCCGGGCAGATATTTGTCACTTATGTTTGAAGTAACAACCTTATCTCCCACAGATACCTTATCCGCATCGTCAACAAGTTTTGAAAATGCTATCTGTCCCTCATTGTACATTTCAAGATCACCTGTAGCTATGAGGTTCTCAGAAGCTGACAGAACCGTTCCGCTGACAGATGAATTATCCGCAATAATAGTCTGAACAAGAGCCCAGTCAGGACCAACATCAGTGATCCTTCCAACAAGACCACCGCCTGCAATTACGTTCATATCAATTGCAACACCCTCATCTGTTCCCTTATCAATAACAAAACTGTGATACCAGTTACCTGCATCTTTGGCGATTATTCTTGCGCCAATCTTTTTATAATCAAGATACTGAGCATCCAGGTTATAAAGCTCGCGAAGCTGGGTAAGCTCATACTTATCCTGCTCAAGATTGGTGTTTTCAGTGGTAAGATCTTCGATCTTTTTCTTAAGTTCTTCGTTTTCCTTCTGAAGAGCTTTAATACTGGCAAGGTTCTCAGCCACAGTTTTGAAATATGTACTTACTGTTGTAATTCCCTTTTGCACAGGAATAACAAAAGTACCGGCCACAGAATTAACAGAACCATTAAACACATTCGTTTTAAAGGTGACGATAATAAGACCGGTACATAAAATTGTTAGTATAAAGAGGAGATATTTACTTGGAATAGTAAATCTCTCTCCTCCTCTTTTTATTACAGGACTCATTTATACATCCTCTTCTACCGAATAAGCAAGACCTTTGTACTGATCGTCCTTTATAATTTGTGCAAGTCCAAGAGCAACTGAACCAACAGGGTTCTCTGCAAGATTTACGTTAAGTCCAACACCATTTGAAAGTCTCTGCGCAAGATGGCATACCTGTGAAGCACCACCTGACAGATACAGTCCGTGCTTGTAGATATCAGCTGCAAGTTCCGGAGGTGTACGCTCAAGAGTAGCTTTGATGTTATCAAGAATCTGATCAAAATACTCAACAAGAGACTGATCAAGAAGTTCTGTAGGGATTGATCTCTCAACGGGAAGACCTGTTACAATATCTCTACCGTAAACAACAGCATCTTTTCCTGCCTTCTCAAGGTCCTTGAGACTCATCTTAATGCTCTCGGAAGTCTTCTCACCGATAAGAAGTGAGAACTCTTTTCTGATAACACTTCTGATAGCATCGTCAAACTTCTTACCACCAACTTTGATAAGCTTGCTGATAACGATACCCTTAAGAGAAAGGATTGAAATTTCAGTTGTGTCATATCCTACGTTAACCACAAGTACACCCTGTGAATTCATAACGTCGACGCCCATGCCAAGTCCATCAGCTACAGGCTTTTTAACCATCATGATCTTCTTGGCCTTAACGCCAGATTCTCTGATAAGATCATGGAAAGCTCTTCTCTCAACTTCTGTTACATCCTTAGGAACTGCAATGTAGAAATCAAGAGGCTTTGATGCGCCCTTCATCTGATCTGTGATGAAAAGCTTAACCAGATTTTTCATATGCTCGATATCAGCAATAACACCATTGCTCAGAGGATATGAAATTTTGATGTTGCTGGGCGCCTTCTCATACATGTCGTATGCAGAATCACCATATGCAAGAAGTGATGTCTTATTCTCAACAGCAATAAGGTTCTTCTCAACTGTTACTGTATCAGTTGCCTTATTGTAGATTTTGATATTACTGGTACCAAGGTCAATTCCAAAAGTATTGTTACCCAAAATAAGTGCCTCCTACTTTATGTTCTAAAAAGCTATAGTAGCAATGATCACCGATAATAATATGATCACAAAGCTCTATACCCAATAATTTACCTGCTTTTTTAATCTGCTCCGTCAGCTCTACGTCCGCATTACTGGGAGCAGGATTACCACCCGGGTGGTTATGGAGTAAGGTTATATAAACCGCTCTGTTCTTTAATGCATTGATAAAAATCTCTCTTGGAGATAATGATGCATCCTTAACTGTACCTACGGAAATCTCCTCATCACCAATAAGAATACCCTGATGATTGAAAAAAGCTGTTATTACGTGCTCTTCTTCCTTATGACAAAGCTCTTCCATGTAGTAATCAGCTATGGTTGACGGCTTATCAAAGCAAATCCTGTCAGCTGTTCTGCTTCTGGCAATTCTGTTTGAGAGCTCAGCTATGCATTTAAGTTTAACTCCCTTGACTTCGCCAATTCCCGGAACCGTCATAATTTCATCCAGTGTAAGGTGGTGAAGTCCGGCAAGACCCTTGGCATATTTTTCTCCCATCATGATAAGCCTTTCACCCATCTGAACCGGAGAAATATCACTTGTTCCCGTCCTGATTATGATCGCCAGAAGCTCGGCATCCGTCAAAGCAGACGGCCCAAGACTTCTAAACCTCTCATATGGAAGTGTGTCCTTAAAAGCTGATATTTCCTGTAGTTTCTTACAGTTATTCTTAATTTTCATCTTGTTTTCCGCATGCTTCTCCGGGCAAAAGGAAAACAAACCTCAAAAGATTATATCACAAAAAAACTTATTGAGGTAATTTTACCAGATTTTTTTCGTGCATCACAGCAAGAGTCTTCATAATTCCGTATTTTACGTGCTGCCAGGTAAGTCCTCCCTGGAAATACACTGAATAGGGCTCTCTTAAAGGACCATCTGCGGAAAGCTCTATTGAACTTCCGGACACAAATGCTCCTGCAGCCATAATAACCTGTGAATCATATCCGGGCATATCCCAGGGTTCAGGCGTTACATATGAATCTACAGGGGCTGCATACTGTATCCCTTCACAGAATGATGTGAGAAGTTCAGGTTTTCCGAAGGTAATAGCCTGAATAATATCATATCTTTCTTCCGTGCTGTCCGGCAGAACAGAAAATCCGAGAGATTCATAAATATTTGCAGCAAATATTGCTCCCATCAGAGCATTTGCCGTTACGTTCGGAGCAAGGAAAAGTCCCTGATAAAACTGCGGAAGAATTGAAAGAGATGCTCCGACTTCTTTTCCCAGTCCGGGAGAAGTAAGTCTGTATGCTGCATTCTCAACACATTCCTTCTTACCTGCAATATAACCGCCGATTGAAGCAAGCCCGCCGCCGGGATTCTTTATAAGAGATCCTACAACCATATCAGCACCAACATCAGTGGGCTCTATGGTTTCAACAAATTCACCGTAGCAGTTATCTACCATGCAGATAATGTCACTCTTAATTTCCTTTATAAAGCTTATAAGTTCACCGATTCTCTCAACAGAAAGTGTGGGCCTTGTCTGATATCCCTTACTTCTTTGGATAGTAACAAGCTTTGTCTTTTCATTTATAGCTTTTTTGATACCCTCAAAGTCAAACCCGCCATCCGGAAGAAGGTCAACCTGTGAATAAGTTATTCCATATTCTGCCAGAGATCCCTTTGAAGGTCTGATACCTATAACCTCTTCAAGTGTATCATATGGCTTGCCGACAGGTGATAAAAGCTCATCTCCCGGGCGAAGATTACTCATAAGAGCAAGCGCCAGCGCATGTGTTCCGCAGGTTATCTGAGGTCTTACAAGTGCATCCTCTGTATGAAAAATTGCAGCATATACAGCCTCAAGTTTTTCTCTTCCTATATCATTGTAGCCATAGCCGGTTGTTCCCAAGAGACATGCTTCTGAAACCTTGTTATCCTGCATAGCCTTAAGAACCTTTGCCTGGTTAAAATCAGAAATTTCACGAATTTTTGCAAATCTGGGCTCAAGGCTTTTCCAGATCTTATCACAGTAATCGTAAACTTCTGACGGAATTCCCATCTGTGAATATATTGTCTTTAAATCAGTTGTCATCTTTCTCCTCTACCATCTTGTACTTATAATATCTGTTATTGCATCAATTACACGTAAATCGTCCCTGTCGTACTTACTTTTATCAATCCAGGTAACAGTCTTTTCACGGCGAAACCATGTAAGCTGTCTCTTTGCAAAATGTCTTGTGTTCTTTTTAAGAAGATCGATTGCTTCAGGAAGTGTTATTTCTCCGTCAATATAGGAAAGCATCTCTCTGTAGCCAAGAGCCTGCATGGATGTAGTGTCTCTTTTAATTCCTCTGTCATTCAGAGCTCTGACCTCATCCACCAGTCCTTCT
>CAMVLM010000082.1 GCA_947168335.1 uncultured Butyrivibrio sp.
CCTTACCAAGTTCAAAGGGCTCATCGTCAGCCTCATGTTCTTCAAGCATGGTGTTGAGATTCTCATGGACATTTCTCATGACATCATAATCTGCCTCATCTCCAATGGTATCCTGCACCAGGGTCTGGAAAAGATCCTTCTGCTCAGGTGCTGACATTGGTGCTCTTCCTCCAAACATTGCCTCAACAAACTCCGGCTGAAGGTCATCAGGCTTTTTGGTGAAATAGAGCATATTATGAATATCAGCATTTCTGTCAATAAATGCAGGGAAAAGGAATCCCTTGCCGGGTCCATCAACTACCCAGTCTCTGAATCTGTCCTCTATCTCATTGGTTTTTTCGTTATAACCAAGAGCTGCCTTGGACAGTGTAACGGGACAGATGCTGCACATGATGTAATCATAGATATTATCCGATGAATCCTCCATCTCAATTCCGTCCTTGGTAACACCGGGAATATCATAGATTGCATGAACCAGGATAATATAATAATTCTCACCATTAATATAATTGGCAATTATTTTGTCATAAAACTCATCTATCAGAGCATCATCCTCAAGATGAGAATCCCTGAGTCTTAACAAAAACTCCTGGGTTCCGCCCTCAGCTTCCTGATCTACAGGAAACTCAAGATTGATCAGACTTCTCCCGAAAACTCCGGAAAGAGTGTGCTTAAATATATCCAGATATTTCCATACCTCTTCTTCGGGTATGCTGCCGAATGCTTTGCGAAAAACAAGTCTCTTGTTTTTTTCGCTATCAACATAACACCCGCAGATGTGATCGATCGTGCATCTGTCGGGTGTAAATTGTTTCCTTATTTCTAATACTTCTGCTTTGTTCATGTAAAATTAGTTCTCCGCTTCATTTGCCATAAATTTTGCGCACATCTCACGAGCGAACTGAACTGGATAAAGCTGAACCATAACTGAATCTATAAGCCCCGCAATGGTCATACGGAAAGCAATTTTGACGAAGTTGTCATACTCTGTCTCAAAGCTCTTCTCAAATATCTTGACGCTGTCCACGTCAATCTGGTTAACTACGGGGGTACTGATATCTGTAGGTATTCCAAGCATCATGGAAAGCGATGTGGCACTTGCACCCACCATCTGGTTCATAGCTTCGGAAGCTGCACTCAGATGCAGATCCGAAATATCTCCGGCCGTATTTGTTCCATCACCACCCATCATAAGATCGGTCATTACCTTAACATCAGTCTCTTTTAAAATAAGAACGTTATTGCCGGTAAGTCCCTTTACAAAGTGAATCTGAACAAATATGCAGGATTTCTCATAATCATCAAGTGTCTCACTACGCTTAATAACCGAAACATTAGGAGTAGTTATCTCAACCTTGCGATTAACCATCATGCTAAGCGTCGTAGCAGAGTTACCCATACTGATATTGGCTATTTCACCCAAAGTATCTATCTGCTGATTTGAAAGTACCTGATCCATAAAAACCCCTCGCTCTTTATTTATCAGAATTTCTATATCGTTAGATGTCGCGTATACTAATATTTTAGTCTATTGCCCTATCTGTGTAAATAAAGTTTCAGTGTATTAAATCTAAATTTTCTATTTATTTTTTTTGCAGTAATAATGGAGTATATTAGAAGAAATAAATATTCAGAAAGGTTTTTTCATGGAAATAAAAGCAGTTTTATTTGATCTGGACGGAACATTAATAGATACGGAGAAATATTATCAGAGGGTCTGGCCGGAGGCAGTGAGGCACTTCGGTTATGAAATGACAAGAGAACAGACACTTCAATTAAGAAGTTTTGGCAGACCTTTTGCTCCGCTTAAGTTTAAGGAATGGTATGGTGATGATTTTGATTATGACAAAGTCCGGGCCTACAGAAAAGAAATTTTTGAGGAGCTCATTGCAAAAGAGGGGCTTCAGCTCAAGGAAGGGGCCAGAGAAATCCTTGAATGGTTAAAAACCAAAGGCATTCTTGTATCCACCGCTACAGCAACTGATGAGGAACGAACAGAACGATACCTGAAAAAAGTAGGACTGTTTGAATACTTTGATAAGATATGCTGCGCCACTCAGGTAAAAGAAGGAAAGCCCTCTCCCGATCTTTATATTTATGCAGCTGATCAGATAGGAGTTCCAAAGGAAAACTGCATTGCGGTTGAGGATGCCCCTAATGGCGTTCGTTCAGCCACCTCTGCAGGAATACCGACAATCTATATCCCCGATCAGAATGACGATGAAGCTGAAATCGGAGATCTCTACTATAAAAAACTGAATAATCTCAATGAAATAAAAGAACTGTTTTAAATAAAACGTCACATTCGATCATTTCGGATGTGGCGTTTTGTGATTATTCACAATTATCAATGATCATTTTTGTATCTTTTTAATGGCTATTGTTGATTTTCCGTGATTGACTTTGATTATTTATGATGCTATTCTTTTTTTGCAGAGCAGTAAAAATCTATTTTGCTCAAACTTTCACAGGAGATAATCATAAATGCTCACAGAAGAGAGACGTAATGAAATTGTTTCTTATATAGAAGAACATAAAGCTGTTACCGTTCAGGAACTCGTTGATGCACTTGATGCATCCGCTGCTACAATCAGGCGTGATCTCACAGCACTTCATGATGAACATCGCATTTTAAAAGTATTTGGTGGTGCCACATCTATCAGTTCCAAAGATGTGAATACCATCGAACCATCTGTTGCTGAGAAGGCTCACCGCAACACAGCTGAAAAGGATCTTATTTCCGAATATGCAGCATCTCTTATCCAGGACAATGATTTTGTTTATATCGATTCAGGTACAACTACTCTTCACCTGATCGATCATATTACTAATAAGAAAGCAAAATACATAACCAATGGAGTGGTTCACGCAAAGAGGCTTTTGGAAAGAGGTCTTTCTACTATGATAATAGGCGGCAGAATCAAACCTGTCACCGAAGCGGTTATAGGACCTGATTGTGTGGAAGCATTAAGCAAATTCCATTTTACCAAGTCTTTTATGGGCACCAACGGTATTTCGGTTCAGGCCGGTTTCACCACTCCTGATGTGGATGAGGCACTGGTAAAAGCTGAAGCAATAAAGCACACCTACCTCTCCTACATCCTTGCAGACCACAGCAAATTCGGAGTTGTCAGCTCAGTTACTTTTTCTAATCTGCACAGCTGCTGCATCATTACTGATGAAGAACCGAATAAAAAATACAAAGATCAGACAATCATAAAAGCAGTTTGTTAACAGGAGGCTCAAATGATTTATACAGTAACCTTTAATCCCGCAATTGACTACATCGTCCGCATGGACAAACCTTTGGATCCCGGCATGACTAATCGCAGCGTTTCAGAGGATTGCTTCTTCGGCGGCAAGGGAATCAATGTTTCCACTATTTTAAAAAACCTGGATATTGAGAACACTGCCCTTGGATTCGCAGCCGGTTTCACCGGTGAAGCAATTGTTGAAAGCGTGATCAGCAAAGGAATCATTGCTGATTTCATCATGCTTAAGGAGAGCATCTCCAGAATCAACGTTAAGATTAAATCCGGAGAAGAAACAGAAATCAATGCACAGGGCCCCGCTATTTCACAGGATGCATTTGATGAGCTTTTGTTTAAGCTCGACAGGCTTAAGGCTGGTGACGTCCTGATTCTGGCAGGAAGTATTCCAAGTACTCTCCCCAGTAATGTATATGAGATTATTCTTGAAAAGCTTCAGGGCAGAGACATCATGTTCGTAGTTGATGCCACCAAGGATCTTCTTATGAATGTACTTAAATATCATCCTTTCCTTATCAAGCCCAACAATCATGAGCTTGGTGAAATGTTTGGAAAGGTTCTTAAAACAGATGATGAACTTGAAGAGCATGCAAAGAAGCTCCAGGAGATGGGCGCACGTAACGTTCTTATTTCAATGGCCGGTGACGGATCAATGCTCATCACTGAAACAGGCGAAAGATACCGCGTGGGAGTTCCCAAGGGTACAGTTAAAAACTCTGTTGGTGCCGGAGATTCAATGGTAGCAGGTTTCATCGCAGGATACATGAAATCCAAAGACTATAAAGTTGCTCTTAATATGGGTACAGCAGCCGGCAGTGCAACAGCCTTTTCCGAAGACCTGGCAACAGGCGAACTTATTAACAGTATTTACGAAACGCTCAAATAATTCCATAGACCCGTTTCGTCAATATAAAAAGATGTATTAGGGGTTCACTTCCCCCGAAGCAAGCGGCGCATTCGCGCAGAAAGGGAGAAAAAATGAAAATCACAGATCTACTCAAAAAAGACGGGGTTAGCCTTAACCAGTCTCCTGCAGATCAGAATGCTGCAATAGACATTATGGTAGCACTTCATGACAAGGTTGGAAATCTTTCCGACAAAGCAGAATTCAAAAAAGCAATCGAGGCAAGAGAAGCAAAAGGCTCTACTGCGGTAGGCATGGGGATAGCCGTTCCGCACGCCAAGACAGCTGCTGTTAAGCAGCCCGGTCTCGTTGCAATCACAGTACCTTCAGGTGTTGACTACAAATCACTTGACGGACAGCCCAGCAAGTTATTATTTATGATCGCTGCTCCGGATGGTGCCGCTGATACACACCTTGAAGTTCTTTCCAAGCTTATGACAATGCTTATGGATCAGAGCTTCTCACAGTCACTTATCAATGCAAAATCTGCTGATGAGTTCTTAAAGCTCATCGATGATCAGGAAGCTGCAAAGGACGGCAAAGATGCATCAAAGGCTTCTGCTGCTCCTGCTGCAGGTTCATATATCCTTGGCGTTACAGCTTGTCCTACAGGTATCGCTCACACATACATGGCTGCTGAAGCTCTTGAGCAGGCAGCTGCTGCACAGGGCGTTACAATCAAGGTTGAGACCGATGGTTCAGGCGGTGCCAAGAATGTTCTTACAGCTGATGAGATCAGAAAAGCTGATGCAATCATCATCGCTGCTGACAAAAATGTTGAAATGGCTCGTTTCGAGGGCAAGAAGCTTGTTAAGGCTTCAACAGCAGACGCTATCCACGGTTCAGCTGATCTTGTAAAGAAAGCTACCGACGGCAGTGCTCCTGTTTATCACCATCAGGGTGGCGCAAGCACAGAAGATACATATGTTGATAACGAAAGTGCCGGAAGAAAAGCATATAAGCACCTTATGAACGGTGTATCACACATGCTTCCCTTCGTTATCGGTGGCGGTATCCTGATTGCAATAGCATTCCTTCTGGATGACTATTCAATCGATCCTTCAAACTTTGGTTCAAATACTCCTGTTGCTGCATGGTTCAAGTCAATCGGCGGAACAGCATTTGGCTTCATGCTTCCTATCCTTGCCGGATTTATCGCTCAGAGTATTGCTGACAGGCCCGGTCTTGCAGTTGGTTTCGTAGGTGGTGCTCTTGCAGCATCAGGTGCAACCTTTGCAAATCCCGGCGGTGATATTCCTTCAGCATTCCTCGGTGCTCTTGTAGCAGGTTTTGCAGCAGGTTACCTTGTAAATGGTCTCAAGAAGCTCACTTCAGGACTTCCTGCAGCACTTGAGGGAATTAAGCCCGTTCTTATCTACCCTCTCTGCGGTATCCTTGTAATCGGAATTGTTATGTGCGCTATCAACCCTATCGTTGGTGCTCTTAACAACTGGATCTATGGCATTCTTGAGGGAATGGGAACAGGTTCAACTCTGATACTTGGTGCTCTTCTCGGTGCAATGATGGCAACCGATATGGGTGGCCCGCTCAACAAGGCTGCCTATGCTTTCGGTCTTGCTTCACTTGCAGCTCAGAATGAGACAGGATTCATGATCATGGCTGCAATCATGGTTGGTGGTATGGTACCTCCGATTGCTATTGCTCTTGCAACTATCGTATTCAAGAACAAGTTCACAGCTGCTGAGAGAAAGTCCGGTCCCGTTAACTTTATCATGGGTCTCAGCTTCATCACAGAGGGTGCTATTCCTTACGCAGCAGCAGATCCCATCCATGTAATTCCTTCACTTATGGTTGGATCAGCTGTAGCAGGCGCATTATCAATGCTCTTCAAGTGCTCACTCAGAGCACCTCACGGCGGAATCTTCGTATTCCCTGTTGTAGGAAACGTTGGTATGTACCTTGTAGCTCTTCTTGTTGGTTCAGTTGTTGGATGCGCAATGCTTGGCATCTTAAAGAAGAACGTAGAGCAGTAATCACTTATCTTGTTAGTTAATTTGGGGAGCACAGCCGTTTAATACGGCTGTGCCTTAACCCGTTTTAGGCTAAATATTTTTTTCAAAGAAAGGAAACAAAAAATTATGGTATCAAAGAATATTACAGTTAAAAATGAACAGGGCATGCACATGAGACCCGCTTCTCTTCTCTCTCAGAAGGCTACTCCTTTTGACAGCAACGTAAAGATTCTGTTCAACGGAAACAGCTATGACTGCAAGAGCGTTATGTTCCTCATGAGCGCATGTATCAAGTGCGGTTCTGAAATTGAACTCGTATGTGAAGGTCCTGATGAAGAAAAAGCACTTGCAGAGCTTTCAGAATTCATCGAATCAGGAATGGGTGATTAATAGTAATATATAATCAGGATGGAGGATTACACTATATGTACAAAGGCATAGCCGCATCACGAGGAATCGGCATAGGAAGCATCTGCCGAATAATAGAACACGATCTTACCTTTGAAGCAAAGCAGATTACTGATCCTGCTGCCGAGAAGGATCGCTTCCACAAGGCAATCGCAGACTTTGTTGAAGAAACAAACGCCATGGCCGAGGATATCAGAAAAAGAATCGGTCCCAAAGAAGCTGAGATTCTTCAGGGACACGCAGTTATGATCTCTGATCCTGCAATGTCCGGCGAAATGGATAAAATGATTGACTCCGGTCAGTGTGCAGAATCTGCCCTGACTGCTGTTTGTGACATGTTCATAGGCATGTTTTCCAAGATGGATGATGATATGATGCGCCAGCGTGCCTCTGACATATCAGACGTCAAAGTCAGTGTCCTCAAGAAGCTTCTTGGTATTGAAGATATTGATATAAGCAAGGTTGCACCCGGAACAGTTCTTGTCTGCAAAGACCTGACACCCTCTATGACATCTCAGATCGTCAAAGAGAATGTTACCGGTATAATAACAGAGATAGGCGGTAAAACCTCCCACTCTACCATCCTTGCAAGAGCTCTTGAAATCCCTGCTGTTCTTTCCGTACCGGGTATTGTTGACCAGGTAAAGGATAAGGACACAGCAATACTTGATGGTACAGAAGGTGATGTTTACATCAATCCTGACGGTGATGTACTTTCAAAGTACATGCTTAAACGCGAAGAGTTTATTCGCAAGCAGTCAGAACTCAAGAATTTCATCGGCAAGGAAACTCTTACCGCTGATGGACAAAAGCTTGAGCTCTTCTGCAATATCGGTACACCTAAGGATGCAAAGAAAGCTATGGAATGTGACGGCGAAGGCATCGGTCTTTTCCGCTCCGAATTCCTTTTTATGGACAATACACATCTTCCATCTGAAGATGAGCAGTTCGAGGCTTATAAAGAAGCTGTTGAAACTATGGAAGGCCGCGCAGTTATTATCAGAACCCTTGATATCGGCGGTGACAAGGATATTCCTTATCTCGGACTTGAGAAAGAGGACAATCCTTTCCTTGGCTACAGAGCCGTGCGCTACTGCCTCGGCAATGAAGACACCTATAAGACCCAGCTTCGTGCCATCATAAGAGCCAGCGCTTTCGGTAAAGTAAAGATCATGGTTCCTCTTGTAACAACAGTGGATGAAATGAGAAGCGTCAAAAAGCTTGTTGAGGGCATCAAGTCAGACCTTTCAGGCGAAGGAATAGCTTTCGATAAGAATATCGAAGTCGGCTGTATGATTGAAACAGCATCAGCTTCACTTATTGCCGATCTTCTTGCAAAGGAAGCAGATTTCTTCTCTATCGGAACCAACGACCTGACACAGTACACTATGAGTGTTGACAGAGGAAATCCCAAGGTTGCATATCTTTACTCCTCATTCCAGCCTTCTGTTCTCCGCTCCATCAGAAACATAATCGAGAGCGGAAAAAAGGCAGGAATACCTGTTGGAATGTGTGGAGAAGCAGCTGCAGATCCTCTTATGATTCCTCTTCTTATGTCCTTTGGTCTTGATGAATACAGCGTTAATCCGGTTCTTGTATTAACCGCCCGCTGCATCATCTCCAAATGGTCCAAGGCTGAGGCTGATGCACTTACAGAAAAAGTAATGGCAATGGATACAGAGGCAGAAATAGTTGCCTGCCTTAAAGAAGCCGCAAAAGAATAAATCAATGTAATAATATAGCCGCTGCAGAATAAACTGCAGCGGCATTTTTATTAGTCAATCAGTCAAGATATTTCTTAAGTGTCGCTCTTACAGCGCCCTTTCCGGAAATGAGCTCCTCAAAATATGAAAGGACTATATCAGATAGGCCAACTTTTTCAAGGTCAACTCCAAATATGGACTCATCCTTAAGAAGCGGAAGAAGCATTTTTCTGTGCTCCTCTTCTTTTCCTGTATCACCGAGTCTGATATCACTCACAAAGCTCTGAGCCTTCTCAAGAAGCGGATCAGGGCTGGGTTCGAAGGACACGCCCTCATCATTTACACCCATAAGGTATCTGAGCCATCCTGCATGAACCATGGGAATGTACTTAAGATCTGATACCTTGAGGGAAGATGATGCATCATATGCTTTTATTGTCTCCCCAAATCTGATTGCCAGTTTCTGTGATGTATCTGTTGCAATTCTCTGGGGTGTATCAGGCATGAAAACATTAGGAATTCTGATTCCTACAACTGTATCAATGAATTCCTGAGGCTTGATTACTCCGGGATCTGTTACAACAGGAAGTCCTTCATCATAACCGATTTTCTTTACAAGCCTGAGTAGTTCCTCATCCTTCATCTCGTCAGAAATCTTTTCATATCCAAGGATACAGCCATATACGGCAAGTGCTGTATGAAGAGGATTAAGACATGTGCACACCTTCATTCTTTCAACCTTGTCCACTGTTTCCTTCTCTGTAAAGATTACACCAACTTTTTCAAGGGCAGGTCGTCCATTGGGAAATTTGTCCTCAATAACAAGATATTCACTCTCTTCTGCATTTACAAAAGGCGCAACCCAGGTTTTCATCGAAGTTACCACAGGTTCAAGTTCTTCAACGCCATCCTTTTTAAGGATCGCATTTACAGAATCATCCGGTCTGGGTGTGATCTTATCAATCATTGACCAGGGGAAGCTTACCTTTTCACCATCCTCAATGTAAGTAAGGAAGCCTGCATCGGCTTTTCCCGACTTGGTCCACTCATCTGCAAAGGCATGAACAGCAGCATAAAGCTTATCTCCGTTGTGTGAACAGTTATCTGTGCTCACCATGGCGATTTTCTTCTCACCGGCCTTGAATCTTTCGTATAAAAGAGCTGAAACCTTACCAATATAGCTCTTTGGCTTATCGGGGCCGTTTTCGAAATCCTCCTTAACTGCAGGAAGAGTATCACCGGCTGCATTCACAAGGCTATATCCCTTCTCTGTGATGGTAAAAGTAGCCATCTGCAGGGAATCCTTTGAAAAGATCTCCTTAAGTCTGTTAAACTCAGTCTCATTTGCGGAATCGAGTATACATGACTCAGCAATGCTGGAAATAACAGACTTTTCTACATTTCCATCTGCCTTCAGTGTAACCAGAAGTGACAGGTTGTCGTGAGGTCTGTACATCTTCTCGATTATTTCATAATCAAAGCCCTCAACTACAGTAAGGCCTGTGTCATCATAACCGTTTTCAAGCATCCTCTGAGACAGGTTCGCCTGAAAAGCCCTGAAGATATTACCTGCTCCGAAGTGAACCCACTTGGGATTCTCTGTAGTTTTTTTGATCATCTCATCCCTGTCGAAGGAAGGAACATAGAAGCCCTTTTCCTTCCAGGTTTTATCAGTATATACGCTCTGCGCATTTAATTTCATTTTTTACTACCCCTTTTCCTTGATTATCTTTTAATCAGACTCCGCGCTGATGTGATTTCTCAATTGCTTCCCAAAGTCCGTTTATATATGTTGCACCCAATGCTCTGTCATAAAGGCCGTAGCCGGGCATTGCAACCTCACCCCATATCATTCTTCCGTGATCGGGACGAATGGGGCCGTCAAAACCTGTCTCATAAAGTGCCTTAACTATCTCATACATATCGAAGGTTCCATCTGATGACAGATGCGCTGCTTCCTCAAAGTTGGTAGGTGTTATGAACTTCAGGTTTCTTACATGGGCAAAATGGATCCTGCCTTCAAGTGCTCTGATCATATGAGGAAGATCATTCTCAAGGCTTGTGCCATATGAACCTGAGCAGAATGTAACACCGTTGTGAACGTCATCCACTGCTTTCATGAGCTTAAGGATGTTCTTTTCATTATTGATGATTCTGGGAAGGCCGAATACTGACCATGCAGGATCATCCGGATGGATTGCCATCTTTATGTCATATTTATTGCATACAGGCATGATTGCTTTAAGGAAATAAACAATATTTGCAAAGAGGGCATCTTCATCCACATCCTTGTAAATCTCAAAAAGCTCTTTTACTTTAGCCATTCTCTCAGGCTCCCAGCCGGGCATTACAGTGCCGTTCATGTCTCCTGAGATTGACTCGAACATCTTCTCGGGATCAATGGCATCAACTGCCTCCTGAGTGTATGCAAGAACTGTTGATCCATCCGGTCTTTTTCTTGCCAGCTCGGTTCTTGTCCAGTCGAATACAGGCATGAAATTGTAACATACCATATGAATATCTTCTTTACCGAGATTTTCCAGTGTCTTGATGTAGTTATATATATGCTGGTCTCTGTCAGCTGTTGCAGCCTTGATGGCATCAGAAACATTTACTGACTCAATTCCGGCTATCTTAAGTCCCTCGCTCTCAACATCTTTTTTCAGAGCTTTGATCTCATCCTGCTCCCAGAGTTCCCCGGCCTGTTTATTGTAAAGAGTTGTAATAACTCCATGTACTCCGGGAATCTGTCTTATCTGCCAGAGCTTAACTGTATCATAATCTGTTCCGTACCAGCGAAGTGTCATCTCCATAAAAAAATACCTCCTAAAATTTGTTTTCCTGACAATAACTACTCTACTTTTTTTAGGGTGATTTTTGAATGGAATAAATTGTTGCTATATATGCAAATGTTGTTGTAGAATACTAAAACATCAGATGTGATTATTCAGAGAGGTATTTTATGAATAACAAGTTCCGTTCTTCCTTTAATACAAGACAGTACATGGTCAATTCGGATTTTGAGGTTTATTACTACTCAGACCGCAATTTCAAAAATATCGCACCACATGCTCATGATTACTATGAATTCTACCTTTTTATCGAAGGCGATATCACAATGGAGATTTTTACATCAAAAGATAAATCAGAGACCCACAAAATGGCTCAGGGTGATTTTATGCTTGTTCCTCCCGGGATCTCCCATCACGCACTTATGGATAATCCGGATAAAAATTACAGAAGATTTGTCTTTTGGATAAGTAAAGAATGCTGCGCTTCTTTGATGCAGGAGTCCGTTGATTATATGTATCTTATCCAGCGGGCTGAAGCTTTTCATAAGTATATCTACCACCTTACTCCCGCACAGTTTCATCTGGTAGAATCAAGGTTTTTGCGCCTTCTTGAAGAGATTGCCGCTGACCGCTACGGCTCTGTCGCAGCAAGGAGAATATGTCTATGCGACCTTATCCTGACAGTGAACAGGATCATCTATGATGAGGAGCATAAAAACACCGGAAGCGATGAGATGTCGCTTTTCCAGAACATCCTCTCCTACATCGAGAACAACCTGGAGGACGTTCTGTCCCTTGACGATATTGCAAACCAGTTCTTCGTCAGTAAATACTACGTAGCTCATCTGTTTAAGGATACACTTGGCATTTCACTTCATCAGTACATAATTAAAAAGCGCCTTGCCGAATGCCGTGACGCCATAACAAATGGCGACAGCATCAGCAAGACGTATGAAAAGTTTGGTTTCAGAGACTACTCCAGCTTTTTTAAAGCCTTTAGAAAGGTCTACGGGATGTCCCCGAAGGAGTATCAAAACCTGTACTCCCGTTCAGAGCAATAAAATACAAAATTCAGGTCACATTACCCCTGTAACAGACTCATCACGCCCTGAGGTGTCTGGTTTGCCTGTGCAAGCATTGAATCCCCTGCCTGCTGAAGTATATTGAAAGCAGACAGTCTTACCATCTCCTCAGCCATGTCTGTATCACGTATTCTTGATTCAGCTGCAGTTGTATTCTCCACAACATTATCAAGATTTTTCATAGTATGCTCGAGACGATTCTGTATGGCTCCGAAATAACTCCTTACACCACTGACCATCATTATTGCAGATGCAAAATCATTGATCGCGTTAGTAGCGTTATCCTCTGTCAGTAAATCTGACATTTATAATCTATCTGAATTATTATCCTCTCTTTTATAGGCCACAAGAGAACCGGCCCTGCCAAGATCGCATAAAAACCTAATATCCGAATTATCCGGTATCACTATCCTGGAAACATATTTTTCTGAGTATTCCTCAAGTGACATTGACTCCTTAACCCTGTAATCAGGACATTCATCAGCATATCCCGGCTGTATTCTCTCAGCTTTGGGAATGTACTCTTTCACATAATAACTGAATATGTCCTCAGGCGATGCACAAAGCCAGACACAGTAGTCGCAGTCTCCGATTACGTTACTTGCAATCCTTTCCAGCTGCTCCTTTTTATCGAAATCCATTATCGGATATCCTATTGTCTTTATAACCCCGATTACTTCATCCAGCAGTCTGTAGTCTCTTTTCGACAAAATATCAGTGTAATGGATCTGTAAAAAATTACATATTTCATACTTCCCACAGCTCAATATCTCTGTTATTACTACATCAAAAGGATTCGTCTTTTTCGTGGTAAGCTGCGGTATCCCGGGGAATAACGAATCATCCCTGTACCCAACCCTGCTATTTAAAATCGCAGACGCCTGCGTGGTCAGATAATCTTTTCTGAAAGCATAGTTTTCCATTTTATCACCACATTTCGATCTAGTGAATTCTTGCACATTCATATAACTCCATATTGTGTCCAAGAAATTCCATTATCTTAAGTTCGTCCATTGCATCAAGAACCGCATTGTGAACTTCCTGATAGGTATTATCACCGCTAAGCATACGCAATATTCGTTCCACGGAAAAACCTGTTTTTAATCTCCCCGTCTTACACACAGGAGCATTTTCAGGAATAGAGCTGTTATACTGCTTGTAAGCCGCAACCCGCATAATATCGAACCATTCGTATTCGCATAATTCCTTAAGATGTCCATAATCAAACTTCGCGTTGTACGCAAAAAGTCTTGTTGTATTTTTAGAAGCCAGCCATCCTTTGATATCCGCCATTACATCAGCCCTGGTTGCAACATTCTTGGGAATACTTTTTACTACATCAAGGACTCCTGAATACATACCTCCCGTTCTGTATGCGGGATCAATAACATAATATCTTGCCTCCACACATTTATATGTAGCAGCATCAGCAAGCGCTATTCCAATTGACATCACTTCATCAGACCAGTTGGTCTCTGTATCAATTACAGCAATTGTTTCCGCGTACGGCTTCCTTGAAATAGTTCTTTTCAGGCTGACATTTTTCTTCTCCACATTTGGGATATGCATGTCTGCTTTTTCCTTTGGTGTATTTTTTATCATATCAAGAAAATCTAATGATCTGTTTCCCATATATTATGCCCTTCCATAAATTATCCAAGAACAATTGTACTATAGCTCATAAACTACCGCTACAAGCTTTTTCAGACAAAAGAACAGGTGTGAAATATCATATTTCACACCTGCTCCGGATAAACAGCCTGTTATTTAAATGATTCTATCTGAAAACATCAGATATATACTTTAGTTGTTCCGCCAAGGAAAGTTGGAAGTGACTTTCCTTCCTTTTTCCACTTTGCATATTCGGCAGTTGCCGCAAACATAACGTCTCCTGAAGAATTAAGAGCTGTCTCAACAGAATCCTGAACAACACCGATAATAAATCCAACTGCTACCACCTGCATTGCTACGTCCGCATTTACACCAAACAGTGAGCATGCCATAGGAATAAGAAGAAGTGAACCACCAGCAACACCAGATGCTCCGCAGGCTGCCAGTGTTGAAATAAATGCAAGTATAAGTGCTGTTGCGAAAGGTACCTTAACTCCCATCGTATTTGCTGCTGCAAGCGCCATAACAGCTATTGTAATAGCAGCACCATCCATATTGATAGTTGCACCCAGAGGAATTGATACGGCATACATTTCCTTATCTATT
>CAMVLM010000083.1 GCA_947168335.1 uncultured Butyrivibrio sp.
ATACAATTCTTAACCTTGGTCTTAATGACGAGGTTGTTGCTGCAATGATCAAGGGCAATCCTGATCCTGCATTCGAGCGTTTCGTATATGATTCATACCGTCGTTTCATCCAGATGTTCTCTGATGTCGTTATGGAAGTTGGTAAGAAGTACTTCGAGCAGCTTATCGACAAGATGAAAGAGGAGAAGGGTGTTAAGTTCGACGTTGACCTTACAGCAGCAGACCTTAAGGAGCTTGCTGAGCAGTTCAAGGCTGAGTACAAGAACCAGCTTGGTAAAGATTTCCCTTCAGATCCTGTAGAGCAGCTTAAGCTTGCTATCGAGGCTGTATTCCGTTCATGGGATAACCCTCGTGCTAATGTTTATCGTCGTGATAACGATATCCCTTATTCTTGGGGAACAGCTGTTAACGTAATGCCTATGGTATTCGGTAACCTTAATAATGAGTCTGGTACAGGTGTTGCATTTACTCGTGACCCTGCAACAGGTGAGAATAAACTTATGGGTGAGTTCCTTATGAACGCTCAGGGTGAGGACGTAGTTGCTGGTGTTCGTACACCTATGCCGATCGCTCAGATGGAGCAGGAATTCCCTGAAGCATACGCTGAGTTCATCAAGGTTTGTGAGACTCTTGAGAACCACTATCACGATATGCAGGATATGGAGTTCACAGTTGAGAACAAGAAGCTTTACATGCTTCAGTGCCGTAACGGTAAGAGAACAGCTCCTGCTGCTCTTAAGATCGCTTGCGACCTTGTTGATGAAGGACACAAGACAGAGGAAGAGGCAGTTGCAATGATCGATCCTCGTAACCTTGATACTCTTCTTCATCCTCAGTTCGATGCTGCAGAGCTTAAGGCTGCTACACCTATCGGAAAGGGTCTTGGTGCTTCACCTGGAGCTGCTTGCGGTAAGGTTGTATTCACAGCTGATGATGCTGTAGCTTGGGCTGCAAAGGGCGAGAAGGTTATCCTTGTTCGTCTTGAGACATCTCCTGAAGATATCACAGGTATGAAGTCTGCTGAGGGTATCCTCACAGTTCGTGGTGGTATGACATCACACGCTGCCGTTGTTGCTCGTGGTATGGGTGAGTGCTGCGTATCTGGTTGTGGCGACATCAACATGGACGAGGAGAACAAGAAGTTCACACTTGGCGGTAAGGAGTTCCACGAGGGAGACTTCCTTTCAATCGATGGTACAACTGGTAACATCTATGATGGCGTTATCAAGACAGTTGATGCTCAGATCGCTGGTGAGTTCGGACGTATCATGGCATGGGCTGACAAGTTCCGTACAATGAAGGTTCGTACAAATGCTGATACACCTGCTGATGCAAAGAAGGCTCGTGAGCTTGGTGCTGAGGGTATCGGTCTTTGCCGTACAGAGCACATGTTCTTCGAAGAGGACAGAATTGCAGCATTCCGTGAGATGATCTGCTCAGATACAGTAGAAGAGAGAGAAGCAGCTCTTGATAAGATTCTTCCTTATCAGCAGAGTGACTTCGAGCAGCTCTTCGAGGCACTTGAGGGTAACCCGGTTACAATTCGTTTCCTTGATCCTCCGCTTCACGAGTTCGTTCCTACAGAAGAGGACGAGATTAAGAAGCTCGCTGATGCTCAGGGCAAGAGCGTTGAAGCAATCAAGACAATCATCGCTGGTCTTCACGAGTTCAACCCTATGATGGGTCACAGAGGATGCCGTCTTGCTGTTACATATCCTGAGATTGCTAAGATGCAGACAAAGGCTGTTATCCGTGCTGCTCTTAATGTTCAGAAGAAGCATTCCGCATGGACTGTTGTTCCTGAAATCATGATCCCTCTTGTAGGTGATGTTAAGGAGCTTAAGTTCGTTAAGAAGGTAGTTGTTGAGACAGCTGATGCTGAGATCAAGGCTGCTGGTTCTGACCTTAAGTATGAGGTTGGTACAATGATCGAGATCCCGAGAGCAGCTATCACAGCTGATGAGATCGCTGCAGAGGCAGACTTCTTCTGCTTCGGTACAAACGATCTTACACAGATGACATACGGCTTCTCACGTGATGATGCTGGTAAGTTCCTTGATGCTTACTATGATCAGAAGATCTTCGAGAACGATCCTTTCGCTAAGCTCGACAGAGATGGCGTTGGTAAGCTCATGAAGACAGCTATTAAGCTTGGTAAGCCCGTTAATCCTAACCTTCACTTCGGAATCTGTGGTGAGCATGGTGGAGATCCCAGCTCTGTTGAGTTCTGCAACGAGATCGGTCTTAACTATGTATCTTGCTCACCTTTCCGTGTACCTGTTGCTCGTCTTGCTGCAGCACAGGCTGCTATCGCTCAGAAGAGCGCTACAAAGTCTGGTCTTGTAGATGATGAGACAAAGGAAAAGCTTCACGACGCAGCTGAGAAGGCTACAGCAATCGCTAAGGATCTTGCTGAGACTTCTGCTGAGGTTGCTAAGGCTGGTCTTGCTGGTCTTAAGGCTGGTATCGAAGAGGCTAAGAAGGCTTACAACGAGAACAAGAAGGCTTGATAGATTCATCTGTCAGATATAGATGAAAATATTTATCAATTAAGTCATTATAATGAGGCTTTCCGCATTTGCGGAGGGCCTCATTTTTTGCTAAATTGGAAAATGTTCACGAATATTACGTTGTGCACAATGAAAACTTTGTGTTTTTTACTCTTTCACATTAACGTGTCAAGGTGTATTATCTTTAGAAGAATAATTAACTAAGTAAGGAGACGAATGCAATATGAGTATCAGAATTGGTATCTTGGGTTACGGTAATCTTGGAAGGGGAGTTGAGCTGGCTGTTGCAGAGGCACCTGATATGGAATTGGTGGCTGTTTTTACCAGAAGAGATCCTTCTTCCCTGACTATTAAATCTAATAATGTTCCTGTAGTGTCGGTTTCTGAAGTATCTGACTGGAAGGATAAGATAGATGTTATGATTCTTTGCGGAGGAAGCGCTACGGATCTTCCTGTTCAGACACCTGAATATGCTAAGATCTTTAACGTTGTTGACAGTTTTGATACTCACGCAAGAATTCCCGAGCATTTTGCGAATGTTGATGCTGCAGCAAAAGAGGCTGGAAAAGTTGCGGTAATATCATGTGGATGGGATCCCGGAATGTTCTCACTTGCAAGAGTTTACTCCAATGCTATTCTTCCTGATGGAAATGACTATACTTTTTGGGGAAAAGGTGTATCTCAGGGACATTCAGATGCTATCAGAAGAATTGAAGGTGTAAAGAATGCAAAGCAGTACACAATTCCTGTAGAAGCTGCTCTTGATGCTGTAAGAAGCGGAAAGAATCCTGAGCTTACTACAAGACAGAAGCACACAAGAGAGTGCTTTGTTGTACTTGAGGATGGAGCAGATGCTGCAAAGGTAGAAAAAGAGATTAAAGAAATGCCTAACTACTTTGCAGATTATGACACAACTGTACATTTCATCAGTGAGGAGGAACTTCTTAAGAATCACAGTGGAATGGCACACGGCGGATTTGTATTCAGAAGTGGTAAGACAGGAGCTGATAAAGAACATAATCATATTATCGAGTACAGTCTTAAACTTGATTCAAATCCTGAGTTTACAACAAGTGTGCTTGTAGCTGTTGCAAGAGCTGCGTATCGTTTGAATAACGAGGGACAGAAGGGATGTAAGACAATTCTTGATATTCCGCCTGCATATCTTTCAGATAAGAGCGGAGAGGAGTTAAGGGCTCATTTACTGTAATTGACTTTGAATTGTATTTGATACGTGAATAATAAAAACTCCGGGATTCCGGAGTTTTTATTATGGTTGGTTTTCTTTTACTACCACTTTTCCGCCATTTTTTACGCTGTCCTGTTCGAGGATTTCGATGGCGGAAGCAGCTATTTCATAAAACATGGCTGCATTATCCTGAATATCAGACATTTTTCTCATATTATTTTCACAAAACTTCTTAGCTTCAGCAATGTCTGTCTGTGAGAACACTTTGCTTCCGCAGTATAAAGTACCTGTGGATGGATCAAAGTGAGAATCAGCTTTTTTTTGCTCACCGCTCATACCCATTACGCCGGCAAGAGAACGGATCAAGTCTTCTCGATTACCCATAAAAGCCTCCATCAAAATGAAAATTGTTAACAATCGGATATCAAATATATTTTCTCATAGGGGACTTGGTTTATCTATAAACTACTTATAAAAAAAAAATAAAACTTAGAAAAGCAGTCCTCTAAATTGTGGTATCATATTTGAGTACGGAACTTAGCGGCATTAAAGAGGTGGAATATGGATATTGCAGTTTTGTCTGATATACACAGCAATCATTCTGCGCTTCAGGCAGTTATAGATTATTGCATGGGAAAAGGAATAACTAATTATGTTTTGCTGGGTGACTTTTTATCTGACTGCCCCAATCCTCAGAAAACAATGGAACTGATATACGTCCTCAAACAGTATTTTACCTGCTATATAGTAAGGGGAAACAGGGAGGATAGTTTTCTTGGTTATAAAAAGAACGGAAGAGATATATGGTTCAAGGGATCCGGTAGTGGTTCGCTTCTGTATACATACGAACAGCTGAAGGATAAGGATTTTAACTTCTTTGAGTCACTTCCAATCTATGGAATATGGGAACCAAAGGGTGTGAGTGGCTTTGAATATTGCCATGGTTCACCAACATCAGTAACAGAGCAGATTTACGCTGAGAAAAGGAGCACCAAACGAATCCTTAACAAGATAAAAACAAATATGCTTCTTCACGGTCATACTCATGTGCAGGAGAGCTTTTTGTACAGAGACAAAAAGTCTGTTAATCCCGGAGCATTAGGACTGCCAAGAAACAAGTCCCAATATGCTGAATTTGCGATTATACATGGCAACGGAACTGGTTGGGAGGAGGAACTGTGCCAGGTAAAATATGACAGACATGAAATTCTTAAGGAATTTGCTTCAAGCGGACTTATGGAGTATGCTCCTGCCTGGGCAGCTGTAACCATGCATACAATAAGAACAGGTGTAGACCTTTCGGAAGCAATTCTTCTTAAAGCCATGCGACTTTGCGAAGAGGAAAGAGGTATGGCTCTTTGGCCTGATATTCCCGAAAAATATTGGGCTGAGTCTCTCAAGGAATTCTATATCGATCTAAATGGTAAGGATATCCCAAGAAAAAAGGATAATTACGACACATAATCCGGTAATGCTTGACAAAGAGCATTATCGGATATAATATATTTTTTAGTGATTAGCACTCAAACTAAATGAGTGCTAACAACCAAAATAGTCAATTATATATGTAAATATAAAGGAGGCATTAGTAATGAAGTTAGAACCACTTGCAGACAGAGTTGTACTTAAACAGTTAGAGGCTGAAGAGACTACAAAGTCAGGAATCGTTCTTCCCGGTGCAGAGAAGGAGAAGCCCCAGCAGGCTGAGGTTATCGCTGTAGGCCCCGGCGGAATCGTTGATGGTAAAGAAGTAAAGATGCAGGTTAAGAAGGGTGACAATGTCATCTATTCAAAATATGCAGGAACAGAAGTTAAGCTTGATGATGAGACATATATCATTGTTAAGCAGAATGATATCCTTGCAATCATTAAATAAGTGAAACGGAGCAATCCGTATATAACGAATATGCATAAATGGAGGCAATTATAATGGCAAAGACAATTAAGTACGGCGCAGACGCCCGCACAGCTATGGTAGAAGGCGTTAATAAGCTTGCAGATACAGTTAGAGTAACAATCGGACCTAAGGGCAGAAACGTAGTTCTTGATAAGAGCTATGGTGCACCTACAATCACAAACGATGGTGTTACAATTGCAAAAGAAATCGAGCTTGAGGATGCTTTTGAGAACATGGGCGCTCAGCTCGTTAAGGAAGTTGCTACAAAGACTAATGATGTAGCAGGTGATGGTACAACAACAGCTACAGTTCTTGCACAGGCTATGATCAATGAAGGTGTTAAGAACCTTGCAGCAGGTGCTAACCCTATCGTACTTAGAAAAGGTATGAAGAAGGCTACTGATGCAGCAGTTGCTTCTATCAGCAAGATGGCTACAAAGGTTAAGGGTAAGGACCAGATCATGAGAGTAGCAGCAGTTTCATCAGGTGATGATGAAGTTGGTCAGATGATCGCTGATGCTATGGAGAAGGTTTCTAACGATGGTGTTATCACAATCGAAGAATCCAAGACAATGATGACAGAGCTTGATCTTGTTGAAGGTATGCAGTTTGACCGTGGTTATATCTCTGCTTACATGGCTACAGATATGGACAAGATGGAAGCTAACCTTGAAGATCCTTATGTTCTTATCACAGATAAGAAGATTTCAAATATCCAGGATATCCTTCCTCTTCTTGAAGAGATCGTTAAGACAGGTGCTAAGCTTCTTATCATCGCTGAGGATGTTGATGGTGAGGCTCTTACAACACTTATTGTTAACAAGCTTCGTGGAACTTTCAACGTAGTAGCCGTTAAGGCTCCCGGCTATGGCGATCGTAGAAAGGCAATGCTTGAGGATATTGCTATTCTTACAGGCGGTAAAGTAATCAGCTCAGATCTTGGTCTTGAGCTTAAGGATACAACAATGGCTGACCTTGGTCATGCAAAGAGCATCAAGGTTGAGAAGGAGAAGACAACAATCGTTGATGGTCTTGGTGACAAGAACGAGATCAAGGCTAGAATTTCTCAGATCAAGAAGCAGATTGAAGATACAACATCAGACTTCGATAAGGAGAAGCTTCAGGAGCGTCTTGCTAAGCTCGCTGGTGGTGTAGCAGTTATCAGAGTAGGTGCTGCAACAGAGACAGAGATGAAGGAAGCTAAGTACAGAATGGAAGATGCTCTTAATGCAACAAGAGCAGCTGTAGAAGAAGGTATCATCTTTGGTGGTGGTAGTGCATATATCCACGCTTCTAAGGATGTTCAGAAGCTTGCTGATTCACTTGAAGGTGATGAGAAGACAGGTGCTAAAGTTGTTCTTAAGGCACTTGAAGCTCCTCTGTTCCACATTGCAAACAACGCAGGTCTTGATGGCTCTGTAATCGTAAACAAGGTTAAGGAGAGCAAGCAGGGTATTGGTTTCAACGCATATTCTGAGGAATATGTAGACATGGTTAAGGATGGTATCATCGATCCTGCCAAGGTTACAAGAAGTGCTCTTCAGAACGCAACATCAGTTGCTTCAAGCTTCCTTACAACAGAGGCTGCTGTAGCAACAATCAAAGAGCCCGTACCTCCGATGCCCGCAGGCAACCCCGGCATGGGAATGATGTGATGAAATAACGAGGCATGCGCCTGGTTAGGGTTAGATAAATACGAATGCGTAGCATTCCGGCAAAATGAAAGAGGTTATCCTCAAGCTTGCTTGAAAGGATAACCTCTTTTGTTTTACCGAAAGCATCGAAGATGAGGCTTTTTTATTGCAACTTATACATCCTCAAATGCAACTTAGACATTTATCGATGCATGCAAGATTTCTATCTGTTATAGTAAAAACATCTTAAGAAAAGGAGAACAAATCAAATGAAAAAAGGCGTTTTGGGGAAGGTAGTAAAAATCACATTAGGAGTAGTTGCAGCAATAGTTGTAGCAGGAACAGTATTTATGGCAAGACTTGTTACAGAGCAGGTGCTCTTTCAGAATAAGAATAATGATACGGTAGCAAACAGTGTCATACAGCTTGGTAAGTGGGGATATGATCTTGAAGGCTTCAATAACACATATAAGGGTGTTGAAATTTCATGTGAAGCAGAGGACGGAAATGTTGTTCCCGGTACATATTTCGATATGGGAAGTGATACCTGCGTGATTCTTGTACATGGTGCAGGCGGTGACAGAGTAAGCACATATCCTTTGGCACAGCTTTATCTTGAAAAAGGTTACGACGTAATTGCTTATGATCAGAGAGGTCATGGTTCTAATCCTGATAGCAAAGTAACCTTCGGTATAAACGAAACCCGTGATGTAAAGGCACTTGTAAAATTTGCAAGAGAGGATATGGAAAACTCAAAGGTTATTGTACATGGCCAGTCAATGGGCGGTCAGACAACAGCAATTTACGCATCAAACGTAACACCCGGAACAGCTGAAGCAGCTGATGCAGTTATATGCGACAGTCCGGTTCCCGGAATGGAATACATGATAAGAAGCGTTATAGCAGATTCACCTGAAGACATGAATTCATTTTCAACATCTTATTTTACAGATATAAGTAAGATCTATTCAAAGATTTTCTATAACGTTGATTTTAATGATGGTGATACAATTAAGGTCGTTGAGAAGGACGAGCTTCCTACACTGGTTATTGTTTCAAAAAAAGACGAAGTATGTCTTCCTGAAAAGGTTGAAGAAGTGTATGCTAATGTAGGTAGTCAGGAAAAAAGCATTGCTTATGTTGACAGTGCACACATTGAAGGAGTTATAGATGATCCTGCCGGATATATGGAAAATGTTGAGTCATTTTTATCAGCTTCAGGATTATAAAACGCAGTATGAAATTAAATCTTTTTGAGGATAAGAATAATATTGATGAACATGTGGACGTATATTTTTCCAAAATGCGTCCACAGATAAAACAGATAATAGACACAGTTAATTCTGAGAGACCGTCTCTTTCGGGAAGACCGGCGGATGATGATCTTGATGACGGAGAAGAGATACTTATAGAACCAAAAGAGATTTACTATCTTGACTATGTGGACAGAAAACTTTTTATGTACACAGGCAACGGAGTTTATCGCATAATGAAAACTCTTTCCGAATGTGAGGAACTTCTTTGGAATTATGGTTTTGTCAGAGTATCCAAATCAAACCTCATAAACATATTCAAAATAAAACAATTGAAACCGGATCTGAATATGAAGGTGTACGCCTATTTTGATAACGGTGAGAGAATATGTGTTAACAGAAGCTATAAGAAAGAATTTGACGAATATCTTCAGCGAATGAGGAGAATGGTATAGTGAAAAAATATTTTGAAAATCTGGCTTTTATGGTATGCCTGTCTTATACAGTGGTTTCATTTTCCGGAGCAATAATCAATATGATTTCCGGTAGCCAGACCAGTAATGTTAATGAGATAGTGATATTTGTATTATGTGTTATCGCATCAGTTGTGTTATCGCTTCACGGACTTTTTGAAAACCTTAGCATGCTGGCAGTTATGGTAATCCAGTATATTGCTGCATGTGCGCTTGGAACGGTTTTCCTCCTGATAGTAAACATCTTTAATCCCATATCTCCGAGAGGATGGTTTGAGCTTTTCCGTTCATTCACCATTCCTTATGTGGTACTTGCATTGTTTTATTACTATAGTGTGTTTACAGACACCAGAAAAAAGGACAACCTGATAAAAGATATTCAGAAAAACAGGAAAGAAGCCTGATATCAGTCACTGCCGGTTTTTCTGTAATCGGAAGGAGACATACCGGCAAATTTTTTAAACGCCTTTGAAAAAGTAAATATATCATTATAACCGACAGCAAATGCAACGTATTGTATTGAGTTGTCGGTATTTTTTAGCATATTTTTAGCTATGTTGATCCGATAGGTTGTGAGAAACTCTTTTATTGTAGAACCTGTGGCATCGTGAAAAAGTCTGGACAGATAACTTCTGTTCAGACCGCAGGTCTGTGCAATATCATCCATATGTATCTGTTCTGAAAACTTAAGGTGAATGAACTTTATTACGGTTCGTACATATTGGAGCTGCATGCTGTCGCTTGTCTCCAGCTCATTTTTTGCATATGCGGACTTGAGATAATCCATGAGCTCGTATGTTTTGGCGATACTGTAATATTCTCTTTCGTAGCCCTTAAGAAGATCTTGCATGATTCTTATCGGGGCAGACTCTTTTTCATTCTCAAGCATTATCATGTCTCTTACAGGGTGCATCTCATTTATTTCGCAATCGTTCATAAGCTCGTGAAAAGCATTGCCGCCAAGATGAGCCCAGCAATAAGTCCAGGGTTCATCATTGTCTGCAATGTAGTAAGCACTTATTCCTGCGGGAATGTAAAACAGCTGATCCGCATGTATCTGATATTCCTTTCCCATAATTCTGAGCATTCCCTTTCCGGAAGTCACATAATGCATAATTCCTCTGGGACGTATAACTGGACCATATGAATATCCCGGAACAGCAACATACTGACCAATCTCATAAAGCCGCACATCATCGCTCTTATCGTAATCAAGGAACGCACAGAAATCAAAACCCAGTCCGTTTGTTTTTGTATTCATAATAAATAACCTCACAAAATGACAAATAATACTAACATAATAACATGTAAAGAAGAGTGTGCAACATTTAAACTTTATTTTGTCAGGTGAAACAAATCGATGCAGATTTAAATCTGTAAAGCAAATGGAGGATTAAGAATGAAAAAGAAAGTATTGGCACTTGTACTTAGTTCTGTTATGGCAGCCAGCATGATCGGATGCGGCGGATCTTCTGCAGACAATGCACAGACAACCACAGAGAAGACTGATGGTGTGGAAACAGAAGCTGCTACAGATAGCACAGAAGGCAAGAACTACACAACAGATCAGATTACAATCAATATCTGGGATTCAAACCAGCAGCCCGGAATACAGCAGATAGCTGATGACTGGACAGCAAAGTCTGGTGTAAAGGTTAATGTAGAAGTAATTGACTGGGATAACTACTGGACACTTCTTGAGGCAGGTGCAGCAGGTGGTGATATGCCTGACGTATTCTGGATGCATTCCAACACTGCACAGATGTACATGGAGAATGACATTCTCCTTGACCTTACAGATTACATTTCAAACGATTCTTCAATCGACAAGAGCAAATATTATGAAGGTGTATGGAACCTTTACAACAGCAACGGTAAGCAGTATGCGCTTCCTAAGGACCATGATACAATCGCTCTTCTTTATAATAAGGCAATCTTCGATCAGTATGGTGTGGATTATCCTACAGACAGCTGGACATGGGAAGATATGTATGAAGCAGCAAAGAAAATAACAGAGGGTTCAAATGGCGATGTATACGGTATCGCAATGAACACATCAAACAACCAGGATGGCTGGTATAACGTAGTTTATGATTACGGCGCACAGATCATCACAGAAGATCACAAAGGAACAACAATCGGATCTGATGAAGGTAAAGCCGGCATGGAGATGGTTAGAAAGCTTATTTCAGTAGGTGCTCCTCAGTCAGTAGTTGCAGAGACCGGTACAGATTCACTCTTTATCTCCGGTAAGACAGCAATGATCACACAGGGTTCATGGATGATCAACACATTCTACACAGCTGAGAATCATGCAGATTACGCATGGGCTATGCTTCCTTATGCTGATGTAAACAGCAACGGTTCATGTGACAAGGGCGAGCGCTACTCATGCTACAACGGTCTTGGATGGGCTGCAAATGCAAACGTTAAAGACCCTCAGGCTTGCTACGATCTTATCGCATACTTCTGCTCAGAAGAAGGCCAGAAGAAGCAGGCTGAACTTGGTGTAACAATGGGCGGTATGACAGGCGTTTCAGAGGATTTCTCAAATGCATTCGACGGAATGGATGTTTCAGCATTCGTTAAAGCTGAGGAAGAAGGAGATCTTTACTTCCGTCCTTACACAAGAAACACAACAGTTTGGGAAGATGCTCTTCAGCAGGCTGGTGGATTCCTTGATGCTTGGCAGAATCCTGATGATCCGGCAGTAATGGCTACAGCTTGTGACAATGCACAGAAGATCATTGAAGATGCTATCGCAGCAGAATAATTAAGAAAAAATTGTTATAGCAACAAACTTAAGCCTCCCCATGAAAATGGGGAGGCATTGTAAAAGGAGAATGGTTATGGCCAAGGGAAAAATGACTCCGTCTCAGAAGAGGCAGGCTATATGGGGATGGGCTTTTATCACACCAACAATGCTGGGACTAATTGTATTGAATTTTTACCCGGCAATTAACACTGTTTATCAGTCGTTTTGTAAAACCGGAGATTTCGGCAGAGGAAACAAATTTGTCGGTCTTGCAAATTATCAGGCTGTTCTGACATCAGGTGAGACATGGCAGTCTCTGTGGAACACTATAAAATACGCGATAGTTGAAGTTCCGCTTGGAATTGTTATTGCGCTTGTTCTTGCAGTGCTCCTTCAGAATAAGCTTCCGGGAAAGGGATTTTTCCGCACACTGTTTTTCCTGCCTATGGTATGTGCACCTGCAGCTGTTGCCATGGTTTGGAAGTGGCTCTATAACCAGCAGTTTGGACTTTTAAATAATATTTTCCACACAAATATTGCATGGATTTCTGATCCTAATATCGCATGGATCAGCGTAGGTATTATCGGTGTATGGTCAATTATCGGATATAACATGGTCCTGTTTATAGCAGGACTTCAGGAAATACCGAAAGACTATTATGAGGCAGCCCAGATTGACGGTGCTTCACCTCTGAATCAGTTTTTTAACATAACTGTTCCGCTTCTGAGCCCTACAACATTTTTCATTGTTCAGACAAGAATAATCGGAGCGCTTACAATATTCGATCTCATGTTTATGGTAATGGATAAAACGAACCTGGCTCTTAATAAGACACAGTCAATCGTTTATCTGTTCTACACATATGCATTTACAAACAGTAACAGAGGATATGGCGCTACTCTTGTTGTAATACTTGTTATATTCATTATGATTGCGACTTTCTTCCTCCAGAAACTGGAGAAGAAGATTGTTTTCTATAATTAAAGGAAGGAGCATGTTATGGATAGCATGAAAAAAAGATACATCGCCGGTAAGATCCTTACATATGCGGTACTTATAATTTTTGCAATAATAATGCTTGTACCTTTTGCATGGATGATACTTACGGCACTTAAAACAAATCAGGAAGCGATCTCCGTTGATCCTTTCTATATATTTCCTGCCCATGGATGGCACTTTGAGAACTTTGGCACAGTATGGAAAAGCTACAACTTTGTTACCCTCTACAAAAATACAATTTTGTTTATCGTTTTCCGTGTAATCTGTGCGTGCCTTACTGCAACAATGGCAGGTTATGCCTTTGGAAGACTGGAATTCCCGGGAAAGAAAATTATGTTCTCCCTGGTACTTATACAGATGATGATACCTTCACAGGTATTTGTAATCCCTCAGTATCTGATGGTTTCAAAACTCAAACTTTTGAATACCACAGCGGGTCTGGTATTTCCCGGCCTTGTTACGGCTTTTGGAACATATCTTCTGAAAACCGGTTATCAAAGTCTGCCTAAAGATCTGGAAGAGGCGGCAGCTATTGATGGCTGTAATATAGGACAGACTTTTCTTTTCATAATGATGCCTCTTACAAGATCATCAATGATCTCACTTGGAATTTTTACAGCACTGTTTGCGTTTAAGGATCTCATGTGGCCAATGATTGTCTGCACGAATGCTTCAACAACGACATTAAGTGCCGGCCTTGCCAAGATGCAGGGACAGTATGGAAGCGATTATCCTGCAATGATGGCATCGGCTGTACTTGCTATCGTTCCAATGATAGTAATCTATATTATTTTCCAGAAACAGTTTGTTGAAGGAATTGCAACATCGGGAGGAAAACTCTGATATGGCTATCAGTTTTGATAAGGAAAACAAATTGTTTTACCTGCTGACATCAAACACAGAATACCAGATTAAAATAAATGAATATAATATGCTGCTCCATAACTATTATGGGGCAGCTGTCGGAAAAACAGACATGTCCTATCTTGTACGCGAGATTGATCGCGGTTTTTCCGGAAATGTATATGAAGGAAGAGATAAGAGAGGAGTTTCTCCGGATACCTTACCTTTGGAGTACAGCACCGATGGTGCCGGTGACTTCAGAGTAAATTCAATCGGTGTTGTCCTTGAAAATGGTAGCAGGACACTGGATCTGCGCTATAAGAGCCACAGCATTGAAGATGGTAAAGCCGGGCTTAAAGACCTCCCCTATGTAAGAGGAGAGAATGATAAGGTTAGTACACTGAAGATAACTCTTTCTGATGAACCTTCACAAATAGAAGTAACACTTATATATGGTGTGTTTGAGGAAAAGGACATAATCACCAGATCAGTGGTGATAACAAACACATCTGAAAAAAAGCATAAGCTTACAAAAGCTGCATCCATGTGCATTGATATGCCTCATAAAAAAATGGATATGATCCATTTTCATGGAAGACATGCCATGGAAAGACAACCCGAGCGGACAGAGCTTACTCACGATTTACACG
>CAMVLM010000084.1 GCA_947168335.1 uncultured Butyrivibrio sp.
TATAATTCAAGCTGCTTTTTCGTTTGACCTTACAGCGATTCTAACCTAAAGAATTGTTTAGGATGATTTAATAAAGCCTTTATAAGGTTGATGTTATAATTACATTGAGTGTTTGTGATTATTTTTTCACCTTATAGGGGCTTTTTATGTTGAAAAAACATGCTTTTATCATTACAAACAGTATAATTATTCTATTCATAGTTGCTGCATTTATAGTTACTCAGGTAAATGAATATTATTATTACAAGGATGTGACTATTGAGCAGGCAAGAACTGATATCAATTTTACGGCTGTAGATATTTCAGCAACTCTTACAAATATCATAACTGAGCAGCTTGTGGCTTCTCAGATGATGGCAAATGATATTTTTCTCAAAATGTGGGCTGAATCGGAAACAATTGTAGATTCAGATGATCAACGAAGTATCTTATATGAATACCTAAATGAATACAAAGAAAAATACGGATATGATGTCGTGTTTTTCGTATCAGACAGTACTTATAAATATTATTATAATGGCGGTCTTAACAAGGTTGTTTCACCGGAAGATGAATTTGACTGCTGGTACTTCAATTTCCTTAACCTGAAACAGGAATATGATATTCAGATTGACAGGGATGAGGTAAATAATTTCAGCGTGAGTCTTTTTGTAAACTGTCTTGTTACAGGAAGAAATGGCGAGACCCTGGGAGTTGTAGGAGTAGGAAATAAAATTGACGATTTTCAGAAAACACTTTCAAACTATAAGGATTCAATGGGGCTGAAGATCTGTATTGTAAATAAAGGAAACGCCCATAATTCATTCACTGGAAGCACAGATTATTATAAGACTGTAGATGATGCGTCGAAGTATCTGAATTTGAATAAAAATATTGTCACCATGAATGTGGGAGACGAAGGATATACCTGGAATGAAGGAAATATATGTACTGATATAAGGTACAATAAAGCACTTAACTGGAACATCATAGTTCAGGAAGATATCACAGACAGAATAAATGAATTTGCGGTCCGGATTAATCATCGAATAGCTTTTCTTATTGGAACAATAATTATTTATGCGATAGTAAGCTTCACTTTGTTATCAAGGCTTAACAGACTGACCTACAAGTCTCAGAACACTGATGAGCTTACCGGTTTAATGAACAACAGACTATTTAAGGAGAAATTTGCAAAAGAAAATAAAAGAAAGCTGTTAAAAACCGAAGCGTCACTTTTCATGCTTGATGTTGATAATTTTAAATCTTTCAACGATACACTGGGGCATTTATATGGTAATGCCGTGCTGCATATAGTAACGGAAGTCTTGCGGGAAAGTATAGGAACTGAGGGTTATGTTGCAAGATGGGGCGGAGACGAATTTATAGGTGTAATTTACAATAATCCGGACAAAGCACAGGAAATCCTTGATAAAGCACAGGAAATCATTGCAGGTAAGGATACGCAGATGCCAATTTCCTTCAGCTGTGGAATATGCAAAATAACAGGCGGGCAAAAGCTTGAAAAGAATATTGAGATCGCAGATACAGCACTTTATAAATCAAAAGAAGATGGAAAGGGCAGATGTACCATATATAACGATACTTTGGGCTAAATAAGTGTAAGATTTGTTCATATTCAAATAAGTGTTATGAGTGATAATATATTTTTATAGTTTCCGGAACAGCTTTACATAATACGCGAATCTATAAGTTTACTTGAAAAATGTTTCTAGGAGGGGAGGCTTAATATGTGGGCTTATGAAACCAGTATCTATCAGATCTATCCGCTTGGATTTTGCGGTGCACCTTTTGAAAATGACGGAAAATTGGAGCATCGGATTTTAAAGGTTATTGACTGGATACCACATCTTGAAAAACTTGGTGTCGGAGCAGTCCTGTTCAATCCTATCTTTGAGTCAGATACTCATGGGTACAATACCAGGGATTTCAAAAAAATTGATGTACGACTTGGAACCAACAAAGATTTCAAGAAGGTTTGTGATGCACTTCACAAGGCCGGAATTAAAGTAATTCTTGATGGTGTATTTAATCATGTCGGAAGAGGCTTTGGCTATTTTCAGGATGTACTTGAGAAAAGATGGGACAGCCCTTACAAAGACTGGTTCAATATCAATTTCGACGGCAATGATGCATGGAATGACGGCTTGTGGTACGAGGGCTGGGAAGGCAATTATGACCTTGTAAAGCTGAATCTCTGGAATGAGAATGTGGTTAATTATCTTCTGGATGCAGCAAACAGCTGGATCGATGAATATGATATAGATGGACTAAGGCTTGATGTGGCTTACTGCCTTGATCAGAATTTTATTAAGAGATTAAGGGGAGCTATGCTTTCAAGAAAGGAAGATTTCTACCTTGTAGGTGAAATGATCGGTGGTGATTATCACAAAGTAATGGGCCCCGAGCTTTGCCACAGTGCAACAAACTATGAGTGCTTTAAGGGATTGTTCTCCAGTTTTAATAGCATGAACATGTTTGAGATTGTTCACTCACTTTTAAGACAGTTTGGACCGGAGAACTGGTGTCTGTACAGAGGAGAACATCTTTTGTCTTTTGTTGATAATCATGATGTCAGCCGTATAGCAAGCAACCTTACAAATGAAAAGCATCTGCCGCTGGTATATGCAATGATGTTTGGAATGCCCGGTATTCCCACTATTTATTATGGTTCAGAGTGGGGAGCAAAGGGAAACAAGTCGGATGGTGACCCGGCGCTCAGAGTCAGCTTTGAAAAGCCTGAATGGAATGAGCTGACAGATGAGAATGCGGCATTGTGTAAGGCAAAGAAAGAGAGCAAAGCACTTCAATATGGCAATATCAAACAGCTTGTACTTCAAAATAAATACTGTATAATTGAGCGTGAGTTTGAAGATGACAGGGTTATGATCGCAGTTAACGCTGATGAGAATCCTGTAAGAATTGACTGTGACTTCAGAGCAGGCAGAGCTCATGACCTTATAACCGGAGATACAATTGATTTTGGAGGAGGACTTGAGCTACCTGCATACACTGCTTATGTTTTGCAGCCATATTAAAAGTTTTGGGAGGATCTATGAAAGTAAATGTAAAGAAACTTACCGACACCGCAACAATGCCTACAAGAGGAAGCTTTGCTGCTGCCGGTTACGATCTGTATGCTAATGTAGAAAATGATGTTAAGGTTGCACCTCATACAACTGAGAAAATCGGAACAGGTCTTGCAATGGAGATTCCGGACGGATACTTTGGCGGAATTTATGCAAGAAGCGGAATTGCAACTAAGGAAGGACTTCGCCCTGCAAACTGTGTAGGTGTTGTTGATTCAGATTACAGAGGTGAGATCATCGTAGCTGTTCACAATGATTCAGATGTTGAAAGAGTAATCACACCTGCTGAAAGAATCGCCCAGATTATTATCCAGCCTTATCTTTCAGTAGAATTTGAGGAAGCAGATGAGCTTGCTGAGAGTGAAAGAGGAGCGGGCGGCTTCGGATCAACAGGTAAGAAATAAATGTTGTTTTAAAAAACACATTTTTTTCACAATTTTTTGAAATATGTTTCACAATATTAGTTTGATACAGTAGTAAACTAAAAGCTGTGCGTAAATGTGATTTACGTGCAGCTTTTTTCGATTTAAATTTTTTTATATAAATCTGGAGGAGAAGAAGTTGATTGAAGTAAAAGACATAGTTAAAACCTATGGAAATCACAAGGCTGTGGATCACCTTTCATTCAAACTTGAAAAGGGTAAGATCTATGGATTTCTTGGACCGAATGGTGCGGGAAAATCCACTACCATGAATATCATGACCGGTTATATTGCGGCTAATGAAGGAACTGTAACTATTAATGGGCATGATATTTTAAGGGATGCGGAGGAAGCAAAAAAGAGTATCGGTTATCTGCCGGAGCTTCCGCCTCTGTACACAGATATGACTGTTCTGGAATATCTGAAATTTGTGGCAGAGCTTAAGAAAGTTCCGAAGAATGAAAGAAGAGATCAGATTGCCAAAATAATGAGCATGACTATGCTTGGGGACTATGGTGACAGAATGATCAGAAATCTATCAAAAGGCTATAAGCAGAGAGTTGGTCTTGCTCAGGCTCTTATCGGATTTCCTGAAGTTATTATTCTTGATGAACCCACTGTTGGTCTTGATCCCCAGCAGATTATAGAAATTAGAAATCTGATCAGATCACTTAAGGATGATCATATTGTTATTCTGAGTTCACATATTCTTTCTGAGGTTAACGAAGTTTGCGATAATGTAATGATCATTTCTCATGGAAAACTTGTTGAACAGGGATCCCCTGATGAACTTGAAGAGAAATTCCAGGGAACAGAACATATTAAGGTGTCTATCCTTGGAAGCGAAGCTCAGATTAGAGGTGCACTTGCAGGTGTTTCCGGTGTTTCTGATATTATCATCTCTGATGAAAAAGATGCTCAGGGCGGAGTCCTTTGCGAAGTTACAAATAACGGAAAAGAGGATATCAGAGCTGACATAGCAAGAGCGCTGGCAGGAATCGGACTTCCCGTTCTTTCAATGGAAGTAGAGAAAAAGACACTTGAGGATATATTCCTTGAAGTTACAAGTGCTACACCTGCTTTTGATGAGAAGGAGAATAAAAAGAGTTCATTAAAAGAAAAGGATTCTGACACGGAAGAAACATCTGATGAAAGTGAAGAACCCGCTGAAACGCCTGAGGAAGAAAATGGTGTTTCTGAAGATAAAGATGAAGTTAAGGAGGATGAGGAATAATGCTTGCGATATTTAGAAGAGAGTTCAAGTCCTACCTTCACTCATTTATCGGACCGCTGTTTATATCCGCTGTTGTAGGACTTTTTGCATTGTTTTTTGTACTTTTCAATGTTATGGGATTATCCAATAACATAAACGGTGCTTTATATAATCTTGGATTCTGGGGACTTATGTTTATGGTACCCGTTCTCTGCATGAGAGCGTTCTCGGAGGAGAGAAGAAACAAAACTGATCAGCTTATACTGACAGCACCTGTATCTGTTGGCGGTATTGTCTTTGGTAAGTTTCTCGCAATAGTAGCGATTTTTGCAATACCTACAGCTGTTTTTGCTGTAATGCCGCTGTTACTTAAGGTTTTCGGAGATGTACCGCTTCTTTGGAATTATACAAGTCTGCTTGGATTTTTCCTTTACGGCGTAATGCTTATAGCTGTCTGCATATTTATATCAAATCTTTCAGACAACCCGATCATTTGTGCCGTAATTTCAATAATAACGATACTTATATGTAACCTTAGTCCTAATTTTTACAAGAGCTCACAGTCAGAGTTTGTTAAGAATGTCTTTTCATCAACAATAGATATTTCAACAAGACTCTCAAATATGATGACAGGAACCTGTGATCTTACATCAGTTATTTATTTTGTATCTGTTACAGCGCTGTTTCTTCTTTTATCAGTTCAGCTTGTTCAGAAGAGAAGATATTCTGTTTCCAAGAAGAATCTGAGCATATCAGCATACAGCTCAGTGACCGTAATAGTTATGATCGCTGTAATGATTGTTGCAAACATGGCAGCTCTTCAGATCCCTGAAAATATCAGACAGGCTGATGTTACATCACAGAACCTTTATACACTTTCAAAGGATTCCGAGAGTGTCATAAATGGAATAAATGATGACATTACATTATATTTCTTTGCAAAAGAAGAGGATTCCGATTCAAAGACAAAGGATGAAATGATTGAGAAGCTTCTTAAGCAGTACGCTGATGAAAGCGATCATGTAACTCTTAAGTATATTGATCCTGTTATCAATCCGCAGTTTGCCAAGAAGTATACGGATGATAATCTTTCATATTCCAGCGTTATCGTTGTGAACGAGACAAACGGCAGAAGCAAGGTAATAAATTACAACGATATGATTGAGACACAGGTTGATTACACAACCTACTCACAGAAGGTTACAGGATATGATATTGAGGGAGAGATTACATATGCACTTCAATATGTAAGCCTTTCAGAAGAAAACCTTATGAAGGCTTACACTCTGACAGGTCACAATGAGCAGGCAATTGCATCAAAGTTCAGTGATGTTATCAGCAAAAATAACATGAGCGTTACTGACCTTTCACTTTTGTCATCTGAGAAAGTGCCTGATGATTGCGAACTGCTTATTATCAATCAGCCCACAGTTGATTTATCAGAGGACGAAGCAAATAAAGTAATAGATTACCTGAATACAGGCAAGAATGTTCTGATTGTTACTTATTATCAGACACAGGGAGAACTTACAAACTTCCAGAAGGTGCTTGATTACTATGGAGTAAAACTTGAAAACGGAGCAATTATAGAACAGGATTCCGAGAGACTTATTGCAGGCAGTGAACCTTATTATTTCCTTCCTGTTTTAGGCTCTGATGATATTACAAGCGGAATCAGTACAGAAGGCTATGGAAGTGTATTTACCCCCCTCTGCCAGGGAATGACATATGAAGCTGTAGACAGTGTGACAGTTACGGAACTTCTTAAAACTTCAGATACTGCTTATGTTCAGTATCTTGATTCTGCAGATAACAAGAGCGACCAGGGAGTCTGGTATGTAGGACTGAAAGCCGTAAAAGAACTTGATTCAGGATCCTCTACAGCAGTTATCTACACTTCCGGTGATATGTTTACAGAAGGTGCAGATCAGATGGTTAATGGTAACAACTTAAGACTTTTCAGCAACACACTGAATAATCTTGTTACCTTTAATACCGAGCTTGTATCAATACCTGTAAAAGCTATCGAAACACCTCTTTCAATCACAGGAAAGAACGCAGTTGCAATCTTACTTGGACTGTCATTTATTGTAATAGCTATATTTGTATCCGGACTTACAGTATGGATACTCAGAAGGAGAAAATAATTCCCGGGTGACATTATGAAAAAACAGAGAATACAGCTTATAGTCCTGGTTGTTATCCTTCTTGGCTTTGTAGGAGGATACTTCGGACTTAAAACCTATAATAAAAATGCAGAGGCTAAAGAGAGTGAGCCTAAATACACAGCCCTCAGTCTTACGGATGATGATGTGATAACAAAGCTCTATGTCAAAAATGTAAACGGAGAATTTGAACTGGTTAAGAAGGATGACGATACCTGGAACCTTTCTTCTGATGAGACAATTGATATAGATGAGGACAAGATTAAAACCAAGATAAACAGCTTGAAGACAATAACTTCAGATCAGGTTGTCGACGGTGCTGAAAATCTTGCAGATTATGGACTTGATGATCCTGCCATCACTATTAAGATGACTTTGGCTGATGGCACAGAACACACTCTCAAGATTGGAGATTACAACCAGACAGCATCTGCTTACTATATGACAATTGATGATATTTCAACTATCTACACTGTAAGCAGCACACTCAATTCCAACTTTAGCTTTGCTCAGGATTCCATAATTGCGGAAGCAAGCGAAGACGCCGGAAACAGTACAGATGCTGAAACCAGTGCAGATGCAGAAGGATCAGGTTCTGAAGATACAACAGATTCAGATAGCACAACTGAAGCATCTGAAAGCGATAAAAATGAATAAATAATAGTATTTAATGCACACATTGTATTTCAGTACAATGTGTGTTTTATTATGCCTGATTAATGTAATGCATTATTACTTTAATTGGTATTTATGAAAAAATGTAATACTTTTATAGGGATTATCACATGTAAGCCACATTGAATTTCCCAGAGTATTCTTTCTTGGAAAAAATGTAATAATACTTCCTGTAAAAAGTATTACATAATTTTCATATTGTTCTTTAAGTTGAATAAACAGTAAGAAGCTTCTCCAAAAGCGCTACAAAAATATTACATTTTTTTATAAAGCCCGCTGAATGTACAACAAATATCCGAAAAAGGAAAATATAGTTTTAAGCAAAACCTAAAAGATTAAGTATTGATATGCAGATAAATACATTGTTTGGAAGTGATTGATACGATATAATCCAGATGTACATATTGATATCAAATGTTACATTGAAAAATTTTGAGGACAGAGATGATGTTTGGGCTAATCTTCATGGACCCAGTTCCGCAATGTGGCAATTATTCAAGCAGACAGATCTATATAATAAAATAAAAGGGTAACTGTGGCTCATTCGTGGTATAATATTATAAGTTGTGTGAATATTTGGATTATTCGGAGGAAATAGAATGAACAATAAGCTATATAAACTGATGAATTGGCCTGAGATCGAAGAGATTATTTACTCGGACGGTGATGACCCTCACCGAATATTAGGAGCTCATAAAGTTGGTTCTAACCTTCTTATTCAGACTTTTTACCCTTCAGCTTTGGAAATTGAAGTAGTTCCTGAGTCAGGAAGCAAAAAATACAAAATGGAGCTTGCTGATGAGGCAGGATTTTTTGCTGCGCTTATTCCTTATAAGGAAGGAACGAAATATAAATACAGAATCAAGCTGGAGAATAACGTAGTAAAAGATATTTACGACGCTTATAATTATGAACCTCAGATGGACAGAGAGGATTTCATCAAGTTTAACAGCGGAATTCATTATACAATCCATGAAAAACTTGGCTCTCATGTAAAGACTATTGATGGTGTCAAGGGATGTTCCTTTGCTGTATGGGCACCTGATGCTGCAAGAGTCAGTGTTATCGGTGATTTCAATGAATGGGATGGCCGTGTTAATCAGATGAAGAGAGTCGAGCATTCAGGAGTATTTGAAATATTCATTCCCGGTGCTGAAGAAGGACAGGGCTATCAGTATGAGATAAAGACTAGGGGCGGAGTTATTTTCAAGCGTCCCGATCCTTATGGATACGGATTTACTGATAAAGATAATACAGTTACAAAAATTATTTCATTTAATGATATTAAATGGAAGGATGATGAGTGGATTAAGAATCGTGCAAAGTTCAACAGAGATTCAGATGCTCTTTCAATCTGTGAGATAAATCTGGATACATTTGCTGCAAAGCATAAGAATCATATTCCGGATTACGTTGAGCTTGCAAAGGATATTCTTTCTTATGTACAGGATCATGGTTTTAATACAATTGAACTTCAGCCTGTAATGGAGCATATTCCGGGACATCCTTATCACATAACGGGATTTTTCTCTGTTCAGGGAAGATACGGCGATCCTTCAGGATTTATGGAATTTGTAAACATTATGCATGAGGCAGGGATAAGAGTAATCATGGATTACGTTACAACATTCTTCCCGAAGCTTCAGTGCGGACTTAATTCCTTTGATGGACAGGCGCTTTATGAGTATCCGGATCCGAGAATGGGAATTCATCCCAGAACCGGTGACCTTATATTTGACTTCGGAAGAAAACAGGTTACAAACTTCCTGCTTGCAGGTGCTTTATTCTGGACCACAAAGTTCCATCTTGACGGTCTGAGAGTAGCTGACGTTGCCAAGATTCTTTATCTTGACTACGACAGAAAGCCGGGACAGTGGATTCCGAATATGTACGGCGGAAATGAGAACCTTGAAGCTAAGGATTTCCTCTGCAATTTCAACACTGTTCTTAAGAATGAGCATGAAGGCCTTCTGACACTGACCAAGGAGACATCCTGCTGGCCCAGAGTTACCGGTGATGTTGAGGATGGCGGACTTGGATTTGACTATAAGTGGAACAATGGATGGACAAAGGATTTCCTTGATTATATTCAGAATGATCCTCTTTTCCGTTCAGGCAATCACAACGAGCTTACATTCTCACTTGTTTATTGCTATACAGAGAGATTTATTCTTGCATTTACTCATGAGGATATAGGAAAAGGACTTGAGGGACTTTATGACCTGATGCCCGGAGATTCTTCACAGAAGATGGCAGGCGTGCGTTTTGCAATAGCTTATACAATGGCACATCCCGGAAAGAAGATGTTCTCAATGGATCCCAATGCACTTAGCATTGATAATGCAGTATTCCTTGAAAACATGATTCACTGCCTGAATGATGTTTATTACAACAGACCGGCTCTTCATACCTACGATACAACAGATGAAGGCTTTGAATGGATAAACAGTATGGCAGCTGAGGAGTGCATGCTTTCCTTCATGAGAAAAGGTGAGAAGGATGAGGATATGCTTGTAGTTGTTGCCAATATGGCAGGTGTGGACAGAACCTTTGAGGTTGGTGTTCCTGCTGATGGTAAGTATTACGAGGTATTTAATTCTGATGATACCAACTTTGGCGGTCAGGGACTTGTTAATCCCGGAAGAATTGAAGCAAGCTTCAGCGAAGCTGACGGAAGACCTTATTCAATTCCGGTAAAGGTTGCTGCATCAGCAATAGCAATTTTCTCTTACACACCTTACACAACTCAGGAAAAGAAGATCAGAAAGATCCGTGAAGAAGAGGCTAACAATAAGCAGAATGAAAAAGAGAAGACTCTTCGTGAGTTGAAGGATCGTCAGGAGAAGGAAGAGGCCAAGCTGTTAAAAGAACTTCATGAGAGATATGAGAAGGAACTTGCTGCTCAGGAAGAAGCTATTGAAAAGAAGTATGAGCAGATTGAAGAAGAGCGAATCTCAAACATTGTTTCCGAAGCAGCTCTTAAGTCAATATCTGGTGGAACTGCCAGGACAGCAAAAAAGCCCGCTGCAAAAAAGACAGCAGCAAAGAAGACTGCTACAAAATCTACGGCAAAAAAGCCCGCTGTAAGAAAGACAGCAAATAAAACAAATAAGAAAGAAGACAATAAATAATGAGTTATTTTTATCCGCTTACGGCAACAGCAGCAGAGCAGGCAATTGAGACAATAGCTGAAGCGGCCGGAACTGAAAACATTGATCCGGGAGTTATTCAGAAGTTCATGAAGGAACTCCCGGATAAGGCTTTTAGCCTTGCAGTAAGAGTTGTACTTGCCATAGTGATCCTTGTGATCATGTGGCAGGTCATCAAATTTATCGGAGGTGTTGTAGAAAAATCTCTGAAGAAGACCAAAATCGAGGATGCAACTGCAAGTTTTCTTGCTAAACTTCTGAAAGTTTCACTGGAGGTTATGCTTTTATTCTCAATTGCAGCTGCATTTGGTATGGACACGGCGAGTATTGTGGCACTCCTTGGTTCAGCGGGTGTAGCTATAGGTCTTGCAGTTCAGGGAACACTTTCCAATTTTGCCGGAGGAATTCTGATACTTATAGCAAGGCCATTCAGAGTAGGTGACTATATAGTTGTATCCGGTACCGGAATTGAAGGAAGTGTAACTGAAATATCACTTATAAATACAAGAATGCTCACGGCAGATTTCAGAAGAGTTGTCATACCTAACGGTACTCTCGCTGCAGCTGTTATTACGAATAATAATGGCAATAAGATGAGAATTCTTGATACCATGGTAGGCATTTCATATTCTGCAGATATTGATAAAGCAAGAGAAGTTGCAATGTCAGTAATGGATAATAATGAATTTGTCTCAGACAAGCATGATAAAGCCGTATTTGTAGATGAACTTTCAGACAGCAGCGTTGTACTCAGAATCAGAGGCTGGGTTGTACCTTCAGACTACCTGAAAGCAAAATGGTCTATGAATGAAGAGATTAAGAAAGCTTTTGATAAAAACGGAGTGGAGATTCCCTTTCCTCAGGTGGATGTTCACATGAAATAATTAAAGAAAAAAGAACTCGCAAATGCGGGTTCTTTTGATTAAGAATATATTTAAATGTTAGAGCTGGAAAAGGGACTTGAACCCTCGACCTACTGATTACGAATCAGTTGCGCTACCGACTGCGCTATTCCAGCAATCCTGTACTTTTAATAAGCACAAATAAGATTATAACTAGAGATAGTTAAATTTACAAGTGAAATTTGGTGAATTTAGCCTTGTTTTCACTTTAACACTGTGGTATCTTAAAGTAAATTTTGTAAACGTACAGTAAAATAAAGAGGAGAAATTATGGCACAGCTTTGGGGCGGTAGATTTCAGGGTGAAATCAGTGAACTGGCTTGGAAATTCAATGCATCTATCTATTTCGATCAAAGATTACTAGCTCAGGATGTTCAGGGGAGCAAAGCACATGTAACAATGCTTGCAAAACAGGGAATCATTACTGAAGAGGAAAAGGATTCCATTATCGACGGACTTACTTCAATACAGGAAGATGTAAATTCAGGAAAGCTTCAGATAACAGACAAATATGAAGACATTCACAGTTTTATCGAAGCTAATCTGATCGACAGAATTGGTGATGCAGGTAAAAAGATGCACACGGGAAGATCAAGAAATGATCAGGTTGCTCTGGATATGAGACTTTATATCAGAGAAGAGGTAATAAATACTTCAGAGCTTGTATATGAGCTTCTCAAGGTTTTGAACAAACTTATGAAGGAGCATATAAATACTTATATGCCCGGTTTCACACATCTTCAGAAAGCACAGCCTGTAACACTTGCTCATCATCTCGGCGCATATTTCGAGATGTTCAAAAGGGATTCAAGAAGACTTTGTGATATTCATCAGAGAATGAATTTTTGCCCGTTGGGAGCAGGAGCTCTTGCCGGTACCACATATCCTTTAGACAGACATTTTGTTGCAGAGCAGCTCGGTTTTTACGGACCCACATTTAACAGTATGGATTCCGTATCTGACAGAGATTATCTAATTGAGTTTCTCTCAGCTTTATCACTTATAATGATGCATCTTTCCAGATTCAGTGAAGAGATAATAATCTGGAATTCTAATGAATATAATTTTGTAACTATAGATGATGCATATTCTACAGGCTCAAGCATTATGCCTCAGAAGAAGAATCCTGACATTGCAGAGCTTGTAAGAGGAAAAACAGGACGTGTTTACGGCGACCTTAATTCACTTTTGGTAACAATGAAGGGATTGCCTCTGGCATACAACAAAGATATGCAGGAGGATAAGGAAGTCAGCTTTGATGCCATAGATACCACAAAGAACTGCCTTGCATTATTTACAGATATGCTGGCAACAATGAAGTTCAATAAGGAACAGATGGCAAAGAGTGCAATAAGAGGCTTTACTGATGCAACAGATGCAGCCGATTACCTTGTAAACAAAGGCGTGCCTTTTAGAGATGCACATGGTATTATAGGAAGGATAGTTCTTTATTGCATTGATAAAGGAATCGGAATTGCAGACCTTAAGCTGTCAGAGCTTAAGGAATTTGCGAAAGAGTTTGACGAAGATATTTATGATGCAATTTCACTTAAGACCTGTGTTGAGAAGAGACTTACCTTTGGCGCACCGGGACCTGAAGCTATGAAGAAAGTAATAGCTGCCTGTGATGAATTTCTGGACCTTTACTGGACCAAATGTCACAGCCCTTTATATCCGGATCTGCATGAGGCGGATTGAGGCAGGGTTTTCGTTTTTATGTTGTTAGTAATTTATTTTTATACAAAGAGGAGAATGAAAGAATGAGCGAGAAATTGAAAGTAGCAGTACTTGGTGCAACAGGAATGGTAGGTCAGAGATTTATCACTATCCTTGAAAATCATCCCTGGTTCGAGGTTGCAGTTGTTGCAGCAAGCCCCAGAAGCGCAGGCCAGACCTATGAGGAATCAGTAGGTGACAGATGGAAGATGGAAGTTCCCATGCCTGAATCTGTAAAGAAGCTTGTTATCAAGGACGTTACAAACGTTAAGGAAGTTGTAGACGGCGTGGATTTCGTACTTTCAGCTGTTAACATGTCTAAGGATGAGATAAAGGCTATCGAGGAAGAGTATGCTAAGACAGAGACTCCTGTTGTTTCAAATAACAGTGCTCACAGATGGACTCCTGATGTTCCCATGATCATTCCGGAAGTTAACCCTGACCACACAGATGTTATAGAGTTCCAGAAGAAGAGACTTGGAACAACAAAGGGATTTATCGCTGTTAAGCCCAACTGCTCAATCCAGAGTTATGCTCCCGCTCTTTCTGCATGGAAAGAATTTGAGCCTGTAGAAGTAGTTGCTACAACATATCAGGCTATTTCAGGTGCAGGTAAGAATTTCAAAGAGTGGCCTGAAATGGTTGGAAATATCATTCCTTTCATCTCCGGTGAGGAAGAAAAGAGTGAAAAAGAGCCTCTCAGAATATGGGGACACATTGAAAATGGTGTAA
>CAMVLM010000085.1 GCA_947168335.1 uncultured Butyrivibrio sp.
TGAACAATCGAAAGAAAATCCTACTGCTGGCCATCGCCATCGTCGTCGCCCTCATGGATCAGGCAGGAAGCATAAGAGTTGTGAGCGGAATAGGCTCAGGTAATTTCGAATGGGAGCTCAAGGGAGGAGATACCTTTGAGACACCTGAAGTAATAATGGCTTACAGCGATAAGGGACTTAATGATCTCAGCTTTTTATATCACCGCATCATACGTGAAAACGTGTGTCCGAAGGAATTCAGGGAGGTTAAGAGACCTGTTATTATAAATAACTGGGAAGGCACCTACTTTGATTTTGATGAGAAAAGTATTTTAGAGATTGCGGATGCTGCAGCAGATGCAGGCTGTGAAATGCTTGTACTGGATGATGGTTGGTTCGGCGAAAGAAATGATGATAACAGGGGCCTTGGTGACTGGTTTGTAAATGAGAAAAAGCTCCCGGGCGGACTGTCTAAAATAGCTGACCATGTCAATACTCTCGGTATGAAATTCGGACTCTGGTTTGAGCCTGAAATGGTAAATGAGGATTCTGATCTCTTCAGAGCTCATCCAGACTGGGCACTCCGTGATCCCGACAGAAATCCGGTAATGGGACGAAATCAGCTTGTGCTGGATATGTCCAGAAAAGAAGTTGTTGACTACCTTTATGAAAGTATGTCAAAAATTCTGGATTCAGCAAACATTGAATATGTAAAATGGGATTTCAACAGATCTATAGCTAATGCTTATTCAAATGCACTTCCTGCAGACAGGCAGGGAGAAGTAATGCATAGATTTGTTCTTGGAACCTATGACCTTCTTTCAAGACTGAGAAAGAATTATCCCAAGGTCATGATGGAGGGATGTTCAGGCGGAGGTGGAAGATTTGACGCTGGAATTCTTTTCTATTCACCTCAGATCTGGTGCTCGGATAATACTGAAGCTATTAACAGACTTAAAATCCAGAAGGGAACAAGCTACGGGTATCCTGTAAGTACAATGGGAAGCCATGTATCTGCATCTCCAAACCATCAGGATGGAAGAGAAGTTCCGCTTATTACAAGGGCAATAGTTGCCATGTCAGGAACCTTTGGATATGAGTTCGATCCAAGAAAACTTACTGCAGATGAGCGCTTGCAGATAAGAGAGCAGATTGCTTTGTTTAACAAGTATTATGCACTTATCCAGAGAGGCCGTTACTACAGAGTAACTGACGAAAAAACTGAGGACTATTATACATCCTGGGAATTTGTTTCAGAAGACAGATCAGAAGTACTGCTCAGTCTTGTGGTTACAAATGTCAGAGGAAACCCCGAGATCCCTTACGTGAAGCTTTGTGGACTTGATCCTGATGCGGAATATGAGATTGATCATATCCTTAAATCGGTTGAGGATTCTCCTGCTGAAGTAGGGGCGAAGGGATTGGATGAAACCGGTGCAAGATTCTCCGGAAGGGCACTGATGAACGGTGGATTTGCTATTGATCCGCTCTTTGGAATATATCCTGCAGTTCAGATTCATTTGAAACGAATTTAATAAAAAACGATAAAAGCGAGGATACGCAAATGATGCGTAGGCCTCGCTTTTGCGCTATATAGAGTAACTTCCGAAACGCTTCCAACAAATTTAATTAAAAATAATTTAACTAAACTATTGACAAATAAAATTTGGGGGTTTACTATTTCAACATAATTTAATTAAAAACAATTTAGATAAAAAGGAGATAACTAAAATGAGTTTAGATGAAATCAAATCACTTATCGCAGAGACACTTGGAGTAGACGAGGATCAAGTTACACCTGAAGCAAACCTTATCGATGATCTTGAGGCTGATTCACTTGCAATCGTTGAGCTTCATATGGAGATTGAGGAAAAGCTTGGAGTTAAGATTCCTGATGAGGCTATTTCAGAGCTTCACACAGTACAGGATGTACTTAACGCAATCGAGGCACACAAGTAACAGACATAAGCATCTGAACAGATGCATTTGATACAGGAGGGGCAGATGGTACCTTTACTGAATGTTGCAGCTTTTCCCATCAAGGTAAAAAAAGATCTTGGTGAGAATCTTTTAAAAAAAGATAAAGAACCGGTTTTTATAACCTGTAAATCCTGTGGACGAAGAGCACTTAAAAAGGACTGGCAGAATAATTACTATGTATGTCCCGTTTGCGGAAAGTACAGAAGCATCGGAGCATATTACAGACTTTCACTAGTCCTTGATCCCGGCTCTTTTGGGGAACTTAATGCAGATCTTAAGGCAAATGATCCAAACGATTTTCCGGAGTATAAAGATAAGCTGTTAAAACAGAAACAGAAGACCGGATTGGAAGAGGCTGCAGTAACTGCAGTCGGAAAGATCGGCGGACATAAGGTTGTAGTAATAGTTCTTGACAGCAGATTCTTCATGGGAAGCATGAGCAGTATCGTTGGAGAAAAAGTTACAAGAGCTGTTGAATACGCTACACAGAAGCATTATCCGCTCATTATCTTTTCAGCAAGTGGCGGAGCCAGAATGCAGGAAGGCATTTACAGTCTGATGCAGATGGCCAAGACCGCGGCAGCAATTGAGGAGTTTAGTGCAGCAGGGGGATTGTATATCAGTTATCTTACACATCCCACAACCGGAGGTGTAACAGCGAGCTTTGCATCACTTGGGGATATCACACTTGCAGAGCCCGGTGCACTTATTGGTTTTGCGGGACCGAGGGTAATAGAACAGACAATTCATAAGAAACTTCCCATAGGTTTTCAAAGAAGTGAATATCTAGAGTCTCACGGCTTTGTAGATATGATCGTTGAGAGAAGTGAAATGAGAAGTACACTTCTTAAGCTGATTGAACTGCATAACAAATAACTTGAAGATCATTGTAATCAGAATTCATTTACAGGTGAAAAAATGATAGAGAAGATTTTGAAAAAAGTTGAAAAGCTTGACGATGAGATAAAGAAACTTGAAAAGACCCAGACCAGAGAGACAAAAGATCTGGTTAAGTCGGTATATCAGTCAGATGAGGCTCTTGAAAGCATTGAAGAGGAATATGAATCCTGGGATGAGCATGGAAAAGAAATAGATAAGCTCAAGCAGATGAGGAATTATTTCCTCAAGGATTGTGCTGAACTTACCCCGGATGAGAAGGTCTATCTTGCAAGACACATAGAGAGACCACATATCGATGATTTTATAGAGGGACTTTTTACTGATTTCTTTGAGCAGAAGGGTGATCATCTTTTTGACGAAGATAAGAGTATATATGGTGGAATCGCAAGATTCCACGGAATACCGGTTACTGTCCTTGGACATCGCAAAGGGCATACACTTGAAAAAAATATGGAGTACAACTTTGGAATGCCCTGTCCGGAGGGATACAGGAAAGCCTTAAGACTCATGAACCAGGCTGAAAAGTTTGGCAGACCTATTATTACTTTCATTGACACTCCCGGTGCATACCCCGGAATGGAGGCAGAAGAGCATGGTCAGGGTGAGGCAATTGCAGTTAATCTTGCAAAAATGAGTCAGTTCCATGTGCCTGTAATTTCAGTTGTAACCGGCGAAGGTAATTCCGGAGGCGCACTTGCTATCGGAGTTGCCAACAGAATCCTGATGCTTGAAAATGCCGTTTACTCAATCTTAAGTCCTGAGGGATTTGCAAGTATTTTGTGGAAGGATTCCGACAGACATAAGGAAGCGTGCAAACTCATGAAGCTTACTGCAGCTGATCTTCTTGAGGCAGGAGTTGCTGATGAGATAGTCAGAGAGCCTGTCGGCGGAGCACAGCGTGATTACGCAACAGTAATGTCTAATCTTGATAAGGTTCTTTACAAGCATCTTAAGGAATTAAGAGCCATGTCTCCAACAGAGATTAAAAACGACAGACAATTGAAGTACAGAAAGATTGGATGAGGAGATGAAAAATATTGAAATAATCGGCACAGGAATGGCAAAGCCGGGCAAGGTAGTCACAAATGATGATCTTGCGAAAATCGTTGAAACAAACGATGAGTGGATCACCTCAAGAACTGGAATAAAAGAGCGCAGATTCTGCGACGAAAATCAGAGTGCCTATACCCTTTCTGCAGAGGCTGCTCAGAAAGCAATCGAAGCATCAGGCGTTTCCAAAGAGGAGATTTCCTGCGTTATATGTGCAACTGTTTCTGCGGAATATGTTACACCCAGTCTTGCATGTATAGTCCAGAGAAATCTTGGCCTTCCGGAAGACATCCCGGTTCTTGATGTTAATGCTGCATGCAGCGGATTCATTTATGGACTTGAGGTTGCCAGAGGATTCCTGAACGGAAACGGTGGTAAGTACGGACTTGTAATCGGATGCGAACAGCTTTCAAGACTTATGGATATGACAGACAGAAGCACTTGTGTGTTGTTCGGAGACGGTGCAGGAGCTGCAGTTATAAAAACCGTTGATGACGGAATCTATGAAACTGTTCTTGGTGCCAGGGGAGGATATGAAATAACCGTTGAGGGAGCAGGCCCTGTCGTAAGCCATATTAAGATGGAGGGGCAGGAAGTTTTCAAATTTGCGGTTGATGCCATTCCAAAGTGTATAAATGCACTTAAGGAAAAGTCAGGCATCACTCTTGACGATGTTGATCAGGTAATATGCCATCAGGCAAATGCCAGAATACTTGATCATTGCGTAAGAAAGATGAAAGCAGATCCTGAAAAGTTCTATAAGAACATGGATCGCTATGGAAATACAAGTGCAGCTTCCGTGCCGGTGGCATTGGATGAGCTGGTTAAACTTGGCAAAGTTAATCCCGGGGATACAATCATGATGGTCGGCTTTGGCGGAGGTCTTACCTGGGCCGGTGTCTTATTAAAATATGGAGTTAAGTGATGAAAAAGCTAAATGAGATTTTAGGTACTGAATTTCCAATTATACAGGGTGGTATGGCCAACATCGCAACCGGATCTTTTGCAGCTGCATGTTCCAATGCAGGTGGACTTGGTCTTATCGGAGTTGGCGGTATGAATCCCAAGATGCTAAGGGAAGAGATTAAGATCTGCCGTGAAAAAACAGACAAACCTTTTGGCGTAAACATTATGCTTATGCATCCTGATGCTGATGAATTTGCTGATATTGTTGTAGAAGAGGGTGTTAAGGTTGTAACTACAGGTGCAGGTAATCCCGGCAAGTACATGGAAAAATGGAAAGCTGCCGGAATCACGGTTATCCCTGTTGTAGCAGCACCCATTCTTGCAAAGCATCTAGAAAAAGTTGGAGCTGATGCAGTCATTGCAGAAGGCTGTGAGAGTGGTGGCCATGTTGGTGAGATGACAACTATGACACTTGTTCCCCAGACTGTGGATGCTGTTTCAATTCCTGTTATCGCAGCAGGCGGAATAGCAGATGCAAGACAGGTTAAAGCAGCATTTGCACTCGGAGCATGTGGAATTCAGGTTGGAACATGCCTCCTTGCCAGTACAGAATGCCCGATCCATGAAAACTACAAGAATGCAGTTATCAAGGCAAAGGGATCAGACACAATAGTTACTGGACGAATTGGTGGAACTCCTGTAAGAGTTCTTAAAAATAAGATGAGCCGTGAATATGTTCGCAAGGAAAAAGAGGGAGCAGGAATCGAGGAACTCGAAAAGTATACTCTTGGAAGCCTTAGAAGAGCAGTATTTGACGGAGATACGGATACAGGTAGCCTTATGGCTGGTCAGACTTGTGGTCAGTTAAAGGAGATCAGACCCGTGAGAGAGATTTTTGAGGAGCTTATGAAATGATGAAAACAGCATTTTTATATGCAGGTCAGGGAAGCCAGCACAAGGGAATGGGAGCAGACCTCTATGAGTCTTATCCTGAATTCAGAGAAGTATTTGATGAAGTAAATACTGATTTTGACCTTAAGGAAATGTGCTTTGAAGACCCCAGTGGTCAGCTTAGTCAGACAAAATATACACAGCCCTGTATGGTAGCTTTTGCCTGCGGAGTTTCAAATATTCTTAAGAATAGAGGAATAAAGCCGGATATTATGGCAGGCTTATCACTCGGTGAATACTCTGCGCTTCAGGCTTCAGGAGTCTGGGATGCAAAGGTAGCAGTTGAGCTTGCGGGCTTCAGAGGAGATGCCATGACAAGATCCTCCGAAGGCGTTGATGCAGGAATGACTGCAGTTATGGGACTTACCAGAGAAGAACTTCAGGAATGTGTAAATGAAGCTTCAAAACTTGGTGTTGTTTCAATCTGTAATGATAACTGCCCGGGCCAGCTTGTTCTTGGAGGTGAAAAAGCTGCTGTAGCTGCAGCCGCTGAACTCGCCAAAAACAGAGGAGCGAAGAGATGTGTTCCTCTGAATGTAAGCGGTCCTTTCCATACTACTTTCATGTCCAAGGCGGGCGATGAGCTTGAGCAGTATTTCAAGAGCATATCTTTCGAAAAAGAAGAGATACCGGTTGTATTTAATCTTCTTGGAAGAGAAAGAGAGCAGGGAGAATCTGTACAGGAACTCTTAAAGGGACAGGTACAGAACGGTGTCAAGATGACCCAGTCCATAAATTACATGCTCGATAAAGGTGTTCGCAGATTTGTTGAAATCGGACCCGGCAAAGCAATAACAGGATTTGTAAAAAGATGCGCCAAGGAAAAGAACATTGACGACATCGAGTGCTTTAATGTAGAGACTAAAGAGGATATTGAAAAGCTTACAGAGACTTTTGCATAAATCCCAGTAATCTGAATTTATTTTATAGAAGGAATCTATTTATGGAAAACACAGGAAAAACTGCCATTGTAACCGGGGCCGGCAGAGGAATCGGAAGGGCTATTGCTGTTTCCTTATGCAGAGAAGGCTACAACGTAGTCATCGGATATGCCGGCAATGATGAAGCAGCAAAAGAGACAGTAGATCTTTGCAAACAGCAGAATAATGAAGTCCAGGTTGTTACCGTAAAGGGTGATGTATCAGAAGAAGAAACTGCAACAAAGCTGGTGGATGCTGCTCTTGAGATAAACGGAAGAGTTGATGTACTGGTTAATAATGCAGGAATAACAAAAGATACACTGCTTGCAAGAATGACAGCAGATGATTTTGACAGAGTTATTGATGTAAACCTCAAAGGTGCATTTCTGCTTAGCCAGAAAGTGACCAAGCCGATGATGAAGCAGAGATTCGGAAGAATAATCAGCATTTCAAGTGTTGTAGGCGTTCATGGCAATGCGGGACAGGTCAATTATTCAGCAAGTAAGGCAGGTCTCATCGGTATGACCAAGAGTATTGCCAAGGAGCTGGCTGCACGTAACATCACAGCTAATGCAATAGCTCCCGGAATGATAGAGACAGATATGACAGGAGTTCTCAGTGATAAGGTTAAGGAAGAAATTAACGCATCCATACCTGCTAAGAGAATGGGAACACCTGAAGATATAGCAAATGCTGTTCTTTTCTTATCAGATGAAAAGAGTAGTTACATAACTGGACAGATCATCGGAGTAGATGGCGGAATGGGAATGTAAAGAGGATAGGACAAATATGAAAACTTGTAGAAGAGTAGTTGTGACCGGACTTGGCAGTATCAATCCTACCGGTAATTCAGTAAATGACAGCTGGAAGGCTGTAAAGGAAGGCAAGTGTGGTATCGCTGAAATAACATCTTTTGATACGACAAATTTTAAGACTAAGGTTGCTGCAGAAGTAAAGGATTTTCATCCTGAGGAGCGACTTGAAAAGAGAGAGATCCGCCACATGGCAAGATTTACCCAGCTGGCACTTTATGCAGCTGAAGAAGCAATCCGTGATTCAGGTCTTTGCGGCACATCTGATTTTAACTATGACTCAAAGATTTCAGAAATGGATGCCTCAAGATGCGGTGTTATAATTTCCTGCGGAATAGGTGGTATGGATACCATCGAGGAACAGCACAGCCGTGGTGAAAACATGGGATATGAGAAAGTTAATCCTTTCTTTGTACCTATGGCTATTTCTAATATGGCAGCTGCAAGAGTAGCTATCATGCATGGTCTTAAGGGTATGTGTACATGTCCTGTAACTGCATGTGCAGGTGGAAGCAATGCAATCGGTGATGCTTTTATCAGAATCAGAGATGGTTATGAGGACGCATATGTATGCGGAGGAACAGAGAGTTGTATTACTCCCCTTGGCATAGCAGGTTTCCAGAATATGAAAGCTCTTTCTTTATCAGAGGATCCCAAAAGAGCAAGTATTCCTTTTGATAAGGACAGAAACGGTTTCGTAATGGGAGAAGGAAGCGGAATTCTTGTTCTTGAAGAGTATGAACATGCAAAGAAGCGAGGAGCACATATCTATGCTGAAATAGTAGGATATGGCAGTAACTGTGATGCATATCACATCACTTCACCTTCACCCTCCGGAGAAGGCGGTGCAGCATGTATGCAGCTTGCAATTGATGACGCAGGTATTACACCTGATAAGATCGACTACATAAATGCTCATGGTACATCAACAAGTCTTAATGACAAATATGAAACCGCTGCAATTAAAAAAGTGTTTGGCGATCATGCAAAGAACCTTTATGTTTCAAGTACAAAATCAATGACAGGACACCTTCTCGGAGGTGCCGGTGGCGTTGAAGCTGTATTCTCAGTAAAGGCAATTGAGGATTCATTTATCCCAGCAACAATAGGACTTCAGGAAACAGAGCCTGAGATGGATCTGAATTATGTACCCGGAAAAGGAATTGATAAGAAGCTCGATTACGTTCTCAGTAACAGTCTTGGATTTGGTGGACACAACGCCTGCCTGATCTTCAAGCGTATAGAAGGATAATATGTTAGAAGAAATCATTGCAAACAGAACTGAAAAAAATTCACTGACCACAGAGCAGATCGCAGATATTCTGCCCCACAGATATCCCTTTGCCCTTGTGGACAGAATTCTTGATCATGATCCCGGAGTATGGGCTATCGGAAGAAAATGCGTAACAATGAATGAGCCCTTTTTCCAGGGACATTTTCCCGGTAAGCCTATTATGCCCGGTGTACTTATAATAGAAGCTCTTGCACAGACAGGTGCAGTAGCAGTACTTAGCCTGCCTGAAAACAAGGGAAAACTTGCTTTGTTTGGCGGAATCAAAAATGCCAGATTCAAAAAACAGGTTGTACCCGGAGATGTGCTTGAGCTCAGATGCAACATGATAAAAAGCAAGGGGCCTGTAGGAGTTGCTGAAGCAGAGGCTTTGGTTGACGGTAAAACAGTGACCAAGGCAGAGATTACTTTTTCGGTCATTTAATGCTATTATGAGATATATAAATCTTATTTTAGAACATTTAATGAAGGAAATACTAATGAGAAATAATGCCATCAGTCAGATTTATGACAAACTCCGTCTTCATTTCTACATGAAGATATACTCCAGATTTGAAAACAGAGAAGCTACCCTTACTACGGTTGAGACTTTTAGTATGGAAGTTATTATGGCACTCGATAATCCAACAGTGGCACAGTTTGCTGCTGCAGTTGGTATATCTTCGCCCAATGCTGCCCATAGAATAAAATGTCTCGTCCAAAAGGGATATGTTGATAAAGTCAGATCTGAAGAGGACGCAAGAGAATATCATTTGAAGCCGACTCAGAAATATCTTGATTACAGGAAAATCAATCAGGATTATATGGATCTTCTTATGGAGAGATGCAAGGAACGCTTCTCAAAAGAAGATTTTGAGAAGCTCAATGAGATGCTTAATATCGTGAATGATGAACTTATGCCGGAAATAGATATTAAGGATTACAAATTTTTCGACACCATATGATATAAAAAACGGAACCGCTTTTACAGCAGTTCCGTTTATTTATGCCGAGTATTTTTAGAAATCTACATCTGTATCATAGTAGCAGCACTTAAGCAGCTTTTCCATCTCCTCCTGGCTGGGCTGGCGGGGATTGGAGCCTGTGCATGCATCAAGAAGTGCATTTGCAGCAATATCATGAAGTCTCTCAAGGAAGATATCCTCGGGAACAAATCCCTGATCTGCAGGAAGTCCGTCAGGACCATAGTGGTTGATTGAATGAGGAATATTAAGATCGTCATTCATCTTGCGCAGATATTTGATAAGAAGCTCTATCTTCTCATCATCATTTGATCCGCCAAGGTGCATATAATCAGCGATAACACCATAACGCTGTTTAGCAACCGGATCCTTTGCATTAAATGCAACTACCTTGGGAAGATACATTGCATTTGCAGCACCATGGATGATGTGAGCGCCAAGATCAGCAAATACAGCACCGGTCTTGTGAGCCATTGAGTGAACGATACCAAGAAGAGCATTGGAGAATGCCATACCAGCAAGGCACTGTGCGTTATGCATAGCATCTCTGCTGTCCATATCCTCGTTATAAGACTTAACAAGGTGTTCCTGGATCATCTCGATTGCATGAATTGCAAGAGGATCTGTGTAGTCGCAGTTAGCTGTGGAAACATAAGCCTCAACAGCATGTGTCATTGCGTCCATACCTGTGTGAGCAACAAGCTTCTTGGGCATTGTGTGTGCAAGCTCGGGATCAACAATGGCAACATCGGGAGTAATCTCAAAATCAGCGATAGGATATTTGATACCCTTGGAATAATCAGTGATAATTGAGAATGCCGTAACCTCTGTAGCAGTACCTGATGTGGAAGAGATAGCACAGAACTTAGCCTTTGTGCGAAGCTTGGGAAGTCCGAATACCTTGCACATATCCTCAAAGGTTGTTTCCGGATATTCATACTTGATCCACATAGCTTTGGCAGCATCGATAGGTGAACCACCGCCGATGGCAACAATCCAGTCAGGCTGGAACTTTGACATAGCTTCAGCACCCTTCATAACTGTTTCAACGGAAGGATCGGGCTCAATACCTTCAAAGAGCTCAACTTCCATTCCGGCTTCTTTTAAATAATCTTCAACCTTCTGAAGGAATCCACCCCTTTTCATAGAGCCACCACCTGTGCAGACGATAGCGCGCTTTCCTTCGAAAGTCTTCAGAGCTTCAAGAGCTCCCTTCCCATGATAAATATCTCTGGGCAGTGTAAAACGTGACATAAAGAATACCTCCTTTTGTTAATTAAATAACGTAACCCTATCACCTATTATAAATGAAAAAATAGTAATAATAAATATAAATTTGCGTCCCTTTTTAAATGTTTGTCGCGTTATTAATATGGAAACTATAAACGTTATATTAATAAAACTTAAGGTAAAATATCATTTCTTATATGCTAGAATAAGAATGGTATGAAAGAGAGGGAGGGACTGATATGAATATTAGGAAAATCAAGAGGGGAATAGCGTTTGCTCTTATTTTTGCCATGGCTGTAACAGGTGGATGCGGCAAAAAAGAAACAGAAAACGGTGATGGAAACTCTTTGGCATCTGATTCCAAGTCGGCAGTAGCTGATGATGAAAAGAATTATATCTACAGATTTGAGGAACTGAGTCTGCCCTTTGAGGGAGACATCAGTATCGATAATGACAGTGTTGAAATTGTTGATGACACTATGTATCTGTATGCCCGCAGTTACTACGAAACAGATGGAGAATTTCAGTCACATGAAAAAATTCTAAAGCTCACAAAGGACTCTGATACATTTGATGAGATTGATCTGAAGACAGGTGAGAATGAATCATACAACCGCTTTACCTGTGATAATGAGGGAAATATTTATCTTCTGAAAGAAGTGTGGGGATCTGATGAAAACCGGGATGAAAATGCTTCATCCGAAGAGTCTGATTCTGCGACAGAAGTATCTGCTGAAGAGACAAATGAGAATACAGAAGAATCTGACTCCTTAGAGTATGACGAGGAAGAAGCCACAAGCTCGGATAGTTATCTGGTCAAATTATCATCTGACGGAACCCGGCTCTGGAGTGTAAAACTCAAGGAAGATGAAAAACATAGCTACATAAACGATATTAAATTTATCAAAGACATAGGTGTTGTCACAATCGCTGGCGGAGTCTTTGATGCATATAATCCTTCAGATGGCTCGGTTGAAGAATTATTTAAAAGAAAGACCAATGAAGACTATTATGAAGGTGGTCTGTTAAATTTAAGAGATGGTAAGAGCTACCTCTATGAATATGACTCAAATTATGATTCGCATATATATGAAATAGATAAGAATACCAGGACCGTTGGAAATGAAGTCAGGCTTCCGGACAGCGTCTCTATGTATTCACTTTATCCCGGAAAAAGCTACGACTTTTATACATCTACCGTTGACAGCCTCTACGGTGTGAATTTCGGTGATGACAAAACTACAAAAGTCTGTGATTTTACCGCCTCTGACGCTCTGTTTAGCAATGTGAATTTTGTAAGAGAATTATCCGAAGGAAATCTTATTATATATGGAAACAGAGGAGATGATTCCTGGGAACTTTGCAGGATGGAAAAGGTAGCTCCTGAAGATGTTGTCGAGAAAAAGACTCTTACCATAGGAATGACGGACGTCTATGACATGGTCAGAAAACAGGTAGTCAAGTTTAACCAGACTAATGATGAATACAGAATCAAAATAGTAAATTACAGTGGCGAAACAGAAGACGACTACGACAAGGGCTCTGAAAAGCTGAAACTTGATATCATCAGTGGCAATGCTCCTGACCTTCTCGTTATGGAATACGATATGCCCTGGAAGAGTTATGTATCAAAAGGCGTTATTGAACCATTGGATTCCTATCTTGAAAATGATGAAGAACTGAAAAATGAGAAGTTACTGGAAAATGTAATAGATGCCATGAAAGTTAATGGTAAAAATTACTTTATAGTTCCGTGCTTCAGCATAGCAACCTGTATCGGGGCAAAAGATGTTTTAGGTGATAATACCGTAACGCTTCAAAACTATGAAGACATCTGTAATAATAAAGGAGTGAATCCCGGTGAAGGAATGGGATATTATGTAAGGGAATATGGAGATAGTCTTTATGATCTGACCTGTGATTATTTTATTGATTACGAGACAGGTAAATGCAACTTTAATTCAGATGGATTTATCGATCTTATTAAAATGATCAAAGGCTTTCCTACCTTTGATGAGCTGAATGATTCCAATAAGGATTACGAGACTTATGAGACATATTACAGAGAGAATAAATCGCTTTTGATGCAGACTGATTTTTATGATTTTGATTATTATCAGGCTGTGAAGAAAGGCTATTTTGGAAAGGACATAGTTTTCAACGGATATCCCGGAGATAATGACAGCAAATCCTTTATCACACCCAGGCTGCAGGTGTGCATGACAAGTAATTGCAAAGATAAAGATGCTGCATGGCAGTTCTTGAGAGGGTACTTAACTGATGACTATCAGAACCATATAGATTATGGTTTTCCTGTAAATGAGGAAGCTTTTGATGCGCTGGTTCTTAAAGCTCAGGAAAAGCCTTACTATATAGATTCAAATGGAGAGAAAGTTGAAACAAACTCTTCATGGGATATAGGCGGCACGGAAGTTGAAATAACGGAACTCACCAAGGAAGAAGCCGAGTCTTTTGCAAACTTTATAAAATCTGTGGACACGGCATTGGCAAGGGATTACAAGGTTACTGATATAATAAAAGAAGAAGTCGGTGCTTTTTACAGTGGTCAGAAGTCCGCGGAGGAAGTTGCCGATATCATTCAGAGCAGAGTTTCCATATATCTGAGTGAGTCAATGTAATAAATTAAATGTTCAAAGGCCGGGGATCATAATGGTTCCCGGTCTTCTATTATAGGTAAAAAATACTTTGCCATGCGTGCTAATATCGCAAGAGACAGCCTGTTTTGTAGTATAATTAACGGATATAAAGATAACTCGTGTATCTAATTAATAGTACTCATAGTACTCGAACAAGGGATAATT
>CAMVLM010000086.1 GCA_947168335.1 uncultured Butyrivibrio sp.
CCTCGTGCTCAAACATCTGTCTGAATGCAAGACGACCGATACGGCCAAAACCATTAATTGCTACCTTTACTGCCATTTTAAGTCCTCCTAAAATGATATTAAAAATTTATTTGCTGTTACTAATTTAAAACTTGATTGTCAAAAATTTGACAGCACATTTATTCTAACGAATAATTTCGCAATTTTCAAGTAATCTATCTATAAAATCACAAATTATTCGCCAAAAAATCTAAATTTTTTATAAATACCAGTTTGTTGAAAGTACAGAATCAAGAAGAAATCTGATATTTGCCCTGTCTTTTATTTATTGCCTATGAAAAACCTCAAAGCAACAAATTCTACTCAATCACTCGATTTTATTGTAACCCCCACAAAAAACAAGGCTGTTAAAATAATTTCTTATTCTAACAGCCTTGAACTAATTACCTGTTAAGTTTCACCACCGAGCAGCAGTTTATTTAAAGAAGCTCATATCCTCATTAAGCGCTTCTGCGATACTCTTTAAGGAGTCTGCTGAGGATGCCAGTGTTGTGACGGTAGCTGAAAGCTCCTGCATGGATGCTCCGGTCTCCTCTGATGATGCAGCGTTTTCTTCAGAAATTGCTGAAAGAGCACTCATTGTATCAACAACCGCATTCTTGGAGGTCTCACAGGTCTCGGCACCGTCCGAAATAAGCTGTACGCCGCCTACGGTATTTCCGATATCCTCAAGCATTCCGTTAACAGCATTCAGGGTGTCACCCAAAGCTACCTGCTGATCCATGTTGCCCTGCTTAACATCTTCTGCTGCTGCAACTGCTGCCTTGGCCTGTTCAAGCAGCAAATCCATCTCCTTACGGATTTCATCGGCCATATCCTTGGAATTATCTGCCAGCTGTCCGATTTCTTCTGCAACAACTGCGAATCCTTTGCCGGCCTCACCTGCTCTTGCAGCCTCAATTGAAGCATTAAGTGAAAGCAGGTTGGTCTGTGTAGCGATGGAAGTAATACCTTCAACTTTATCATTGATATTCGAAACAGCTTCCTGTGTAGCCTGGATCGTCTTGGAGATTTCGTCAATCTTGGCTGTCATTTCAGTTGAAGAATCCTGCAGGGATGCAAGGGAATTGCTGGAAACTTCTGATGCTTCCTTCATCTTTGCTGTGATATTTGAAAGATTTCCTGTAGAATCCTGCACATTAAGGACTGCATCGCCAATTCTTCCTACATTTTCAGATGCACTCTGAATCTCATCAGCCTGCTGGGTTGCTCCGGATGCAATCTCCTGAACTGCATTTGATACATCCTCTGCTGTCTGGGAAATCTGATTGGCTGTATCTGATAATTCCTCAGAAGACATAGCCACACTTGATGCAGACTGCTTGATTCTTCCAACAATCTCTTCCAATGTGCCAAGAACGGAGTTGGTATTTCCAACCATTTCTCCGAACTCATCTTTTCTGTTTCCGTGCTTATCGATTTTTACAAATCTACCATCGGCAAGAGCTGCCAGTGATTCACTTACATCCTGGATCGGCTCAACAAAAGTCTTTGCCATAAAGTAAGAAATAATCGCTGCAAGGATCATCATGATAACGCCAATGGCAACTACTATAAGAGCTGATCTTCTGGCAGATGACATGATCTTATCAACACTCTCTGCGCAGCAGATTGTCCATCCGGTATTGGTATCCTTTACATAAGCAACTACTGAATTTGTTCCGCCATAGTTGTTTTCATATATACCATCATCTTTTCCGGAAGTCATGAACTCAGACATGCTAAAATCGGTAGGCTCTGCGTCTGCAGCAATCTCATACTGTGAATGTGCTGCAAGAACACCTGTTGAGTCAGTAATGAAAGCTTCTTCCGCTTCTTCCAATTCTTCTGCAAGGAATTTATGAAAATTATTAATATCATAGTTTCTCTGCACTATACCGATCACAGATCCGTCGCTTCCGTATATAGGTGCAGCCATTGTTATCTGTCTTACACCTGTAGCTTTTGATACAATAATATCGGATACTGCAGTTTTACCGGTCATTGCAGTCTTAAAATAATCCCTTGATGAAACATCAACAAGGTTTCCTTCTGTTCGAAGTACCTGCATGCCGTCAGCACCTGTAAGAACTGTCAGGTTACCATCGTCAAGCATAGTATCTATGGCTTTAAGGTAATTTCTCGCACTGTCAACATAGATAGGATTATCCTGATCTTCCATAAAGTTTACAGTTGATGGCGCAAGACCTACCGCCTGAATTGACTTCATGTTATTATTAACAATGCCTTTGAATTCAGACTGAATAAACCATGCCTGCCAGTCAAGACTGTCTTCAGCATCGGTTCTTGCTTTACTTGTGGAAGTCTCATAACTTACCACAACGGCTATAACAAGCGGTATAATGGTTACAGCCAGCATGACTGCAATCAGCTTTGTTCTAATGCTGTCCTTAAAGGCAATATTACTTTGCTTTTTTTGTCTTTTTTAGCCATCACTCTGCCTCCTGTTTTAGAAGATTGCACTTTTAAACCAATAATTAGGTGACAATTAAATGTAATACACCTAAATACAGAGTACCACAAAAAAGCCACAAAAAGTGTGTTTTTATGGAATTTTAACAATCGTTATTTCGTATTTATAAATAAGAGGTCTAATTTTATGGGAACTACATTTTTAGCAGATTATCACATCCACACACACCACTCCGGAGACTCCGAAGCACCAATGGAAGACGTTATCCGATCCGCTATTGAGAAGGGTCTTTCTGAAATATGTATAACAGAGCATATGGACTACGATTATCCCATACTTCCAGACGTGCCGAAGGGCATGTTCGAAGTGGATACTGATGCCTATTTTGATGAATATAAAAAAATCAAAGCAGCTTACAAAGACCAAATAAGGATAAAATTCGGAATTGAACTGGGACTTCAGCCACATATTACAGACCATAACGCGAAATATATAGAAAAATACCCTTTTGATTTTGTTATAGGATCGAATCACATCTGCCATGGAATGGACCCCTATTATCCTGATTTCTATGAAAACAGAAATGAAAAGGAAGCTGTAAGGGAATTCTTTGAATCCACCCTTGAGAATATTAATGCCTTTGATAATTTTGACGTTTTAGGACACCTTGATTATCTGGTCCGCTATTCTCCCACCGGCGAAAGCGGATACGACTATCGTGACTATCTTGATGTAATAGAGGCAATTCTCAAAACACTTATCAGTAAAGGGAAGGGTCTTGATGTAAACTCCAAGTCTCTGTACTCAAATCCTCCCCTTTCAAATCCAAATCCATGTAAGGGAATCCTGAATTTCTACAGGGAACTGGGTGGTGAGATCATAACTCTCGGTTCTGATGCACATAAGCCCGGTGACGTTGCCAGAGGCTTCGACCAGACAATCAGTATATTAAAAAGCTGCGGTTTTACAGGGTTTTGTACTTATTCCGGCCGCAAGGTAGCTTTTCATGATCTTGTGGGACTATAATATAACCATCTAAAGTTTACCGTTTACATAACAGTACGGAGGATTCACAAATGATGCATTTTGTCTTTATAGCAGTATCTGCACTTGTGGTCATACTTGTTTTTTTCGGTTACAAATACGTAAAATACTGCCGTTCTCTTCGCAGCCAGCTAAGAGGTCTCGGTGTTGATTACGAAAAAATCTCCGGTCTTGGAAAATCCCTTAACTGCGCTTATCTGAAAGATCTCATTTATGAAAAGGAAACCGAGCTGGCAGAGCAGAACTATATAACAACGGATAACTAACCGATAAAAACTCAAATAATTACCGAAGTTTTTACCTTATCTTTATATTTGGTAAATTTTTGTGTTCTATAATAAGAGTAATAATATGTGAGGGGAGTTTTAATTATGAAAGCTAAACCCGGTCTGGTCAGAATGCTTCATATTTTTAAGGCCATTGCTCTTATTGTACTGACACTACTGGCAATAGCATTATTTGTCGTGCTCTGTTCTGATCCGGAACTATCCGCCTCCATTAAAGACAATCCCAAACTTCTGGCTTTTTTCATTATAGCCTGGCTCTTTATCATTATTTCATTTACATCTTTTTCTATTGATTTCATCATCATGAAAAGACATTTCGACGTAACCCGTGATCTTGACGAGCTTGCGTTTCTTGATAAACTCACAGGTCTTCCCAACAGATTCAGCGTTGACCACATGTCAGAAAAATACAATACCCGCGAAAAGATGATACATCTGGGATGCATACTCATTATGATCAATGAGATCGAAGAGATAAACAAATCCCTTGGCCGCGAAGGCGGTGACAGAGTCATCTCTGATTTCTGCACGATTCTTGAATCCGTAGGTCATAAATACGGAATGGTGGGCAGAAACAGCGGTAATGAATTCCTGGTGATGATTGAAAACTGTGACAGAAACATTATGGAACTCTTTCTGGGTGATCTCCAGCGAAGGATTCACAATCACAATACCATCTCACCGGACTTTCCGATTGAGGTTTCCTACACCAGCGTTTTAAGTGACAACATCATGGCCGATCATTTCTATACACTTGTCACTGAGGCATACAGAAACTTCGAAGAAAAGTCCCAGACGCTTTATTAAGGAACATGCCTATGCTTAAGAGAGTATCAAAATTACGCAAAAACAGGCAGCTTATCAAGGCTCTTGTCATTCGTGTGTGGAACGATGACAGAGCCTCCTTTGCGCAGCTCTACTCTCTTACCTGTGATGACATCTATAACTATTGCAGATATATACTGAAAAATGACCAGCGTGCGAAAGAAGCTGTGATCAAAACCTACTCCTATGCTCTTACTAACATTCTGGGACTAATGGATCCCTCACTGTTTGAAGCATGGCTCAGGAGAATTGCATTTCAGTCCTGCTTCGACATGCTTCTTTATTCCAGCGATGAAAATATGTATATGTTTTCAAATCCTGCAGAACTTGAATCGATACCGTTTTTTGAGAGACAGATTTTATTTATGTATGACAACAGGAATCTCAGTGAAGCAGAAATATCCAGAATACTTGGCATTACTCCCCGCAAAGTATCTGCTCATCTGAAATCAGCCAGAACCCATCTCATACAGTTAAAAGGCAAAGGTCTTAATATATGAAATATGAAAAGTTTCCAAAAAACAAATTTCATATGAGCGACAAGGATGCCGAATCTGTTCTCGAGGATGTCTTCTTAAACTGCGGAAAAGAACCTTTAAGCCTGAAGGATGAAGAAGCTCACAAGGTATTTGCGGATGATCTTGGCACGAAAGACAGGCATATTATAGTGATATGCATGGCGATTTCAATGCTTATCATCACTCTTCTGGCTCCCATTTTTATCTTTATAAATGCAAAAATGGCACAGCCCGAAACTGACGAAGAACGCCTGGAGTCAGCAAGAATGATGGCCGATCCCACCACCTATGACACCTCTGCTCTGGTAAAAGGCAAGCGTGACAACACCCCTATCTGTCTTGTTCCTGAAGCAGGTGGCGAAGTGGTTTTATCCAATGACTCAGCCATACTTGATGCAACAAATGCATCAAAGGGTTATATAGTCATCCGGTACACCGGCAATTCAGCAAAAGTCAAACTCCGCATCACCGGACCGGACGAAGTTACCTACACCTACAATCTGACCACAGAGAAAAAAGATGAGGTATTTCCTCTTCAGGCAGGAGACGGAAACTATCAGATAGGTGTTTTTGAAAATATTTCAGGCACCTCCTACGCCACTGCTTTTTCCGAAGAACTTGACGTAAAGCTGGATGACCCGTTTCTTCCCTTTTTATATCCAAATCAGTACGTGACTTTTTCAGATAAAAATCAGGCAATCGCTTATGCGGAATATCTGGCTTACACCGCAGACACTGATCTCGACGTGGTATCAAATATTTACAATGCGCTTATAAGCAGTCTTACCTACGATTATGAGGAAGCACAGACAGTTGAAAGCGGCTACATTCCGGAGATAGACGAGGTTCTTACCACAGGCAAAGGCATATGCCTTGATTATGCGGTTTTAATGTCCTCCATGCTCAGAAGCCAGAGGATTCCCACCAGAATGGAAGTAGGCTACGCCGGAACAGCCTACCACGCCTGGATAAGCACATACATCCAGGACATCGGCTGGGTAAACGGAATGATAGAATTTGACGGCAACAAGTGGTCTTTAATGGATCCGACTTTTGCCTCAACCACAGATACAGAAAAGCTAAAAAACTTCATCGGAGATGGAGAAAACTATAAAACCAAGTACATCTACTAAAAGGAGACAGGGATGAAATCCTCTTTAACAAAAAAGATGTCAGATTATGAAATATCTGTTTTTTGCAGACAGATGTCACTCTTAATCAAGGCAGGTATCCCACCGGCAGAGAGCATTGAAATAATGCTGCAGGATTTCAAGTTTGAAGGTGATGATGAAATTCTGAAAACCATACTTCAGATACTGGGATCCGGTGAGAAATTCCATATTGCACTTCAAATGTCAGGCGCCTTTCCCGGATATGTGATCCATATGGTCACAATCGGTGAGGAGTCCGGCAATCTTGACCTTGTAATGGAATCACTTGCCGATTATTACGAGCAGGAAGAAACCATCCGCTCCAATATTTCCAGTGCAATCTCCTATCCTCTTATCATGATCGGTATGATGATTGTAGTCATTATTGTACTGATAACAAGAGTCCTTCCCATCTTTGGACAGGTTTTTGCGCAGCTTGGAACCAGCATGAACAGCTTTTCAAATTCTCTTTTGAATCTCGGTGAAATACTGAACAACTACACTATTCTTTTTATAGCCATTCTGGCTGCTTTTGCAATTCTCTGTGTTTTCTTTGTAAAAACAGTCAAAGGCCGCGAGCTGTTTCACAAACTGGGATTACATATTCCTCCAATCAGAAGAATATTTGACGAGATCTCCACCACAAGATTTGCCAACGGAATGGTTCTGACCTTATCCAGCGGCATGGATACCTATGAGGGACTAAGGCTGGTAAGCAACCTTGTCGAGTCCGAAGATATGGTGAGAAAAATAGACACCTGCCGTTCCATGATCGCAGAAGGAAGCAGCTTCCCTGAAGCTCTCCAGGCCGCAGGAATCCTGAATCGTTTCTACTCCAGAATGGTATCCATAGGTTTCCAGTCCGGATCCATGGATACTGTAATGAAGCAGATTGCAAAGCGTTATGCAGATGAAACCCAGAGGAAAATCTACAATTTCATTGCAATTCTTGAGCCCACTCTGGTAATAGTTCTGTCACTTGTTGTAGGCATGATTCTTTTATCGGTAATCCTGCCTCTCATGGGAATTATGTCATCGATAGGATAAACAGATGGAAGAAATTTTTGTCGGTAAAAGAAAAATCAATCTAATTACACATCTGGGCAACCTTGCAAAGATCCTTACTATCGCAGGAATCATCACTATTTTTTTCTTAGGTGTTAACTCCATCAGCAAGGTAAACATTGACAAACAGGAAGAAAGCCTCCGATCCGCGATGGAGCGGGACATTGTCCAGTGCTACTCTCTTGAAGGCGTCTATCCTCCAAGCCTTGAATATCTCGAGACCCACTATGGTCTGGTTTATGATAAGGATCTCTTCTTTATTGACTACAGGCCGGTGGCCTCAAACATCTATCCTGATGTAACAGTTTTAAGGATTGAAAATAATAAGGATTAACAATGAAGAAAGAAACCGGTAACAGACACATAATCGATATGGTTTTCGTAGTGGCACTTCTGTTTTTATTCTCAATGAGTGCCATTATGCTTATCGCCCTTGGTTCGAGCATCTACAGCAGGGGTGTAAGTGTCATGAAAAAAAACTATGAAAGCCGTACTGCTTACGCATATATCACCGAAAAACTCAGGCAGTATGACACCGACGGCAGTATATCTGTTGGAAATATCGGCAGGTCCGTTGCACTGAAAATAAACTCCAGGCTTGATGGAGAAGAATATGTAACCTATCTCTATGAGTATAACGGCGAGCTGAGGGAAATCTTTGCAAAAGCAAACGCAGGGAAACTTCGCCCATCAGCCGGCCAAAAAATTATGGATATATCAACTCTTGATATAGAGCCCAAGGGCGAAGGTCTACTGGAGATAACCGTAACCCTTATGGATGGAACTGATGTAACCTTTGTAACCAGCAAAAAATCGACGGAGGGCAACGATACCTGATGGACCGGACACAGCACAATAAGACCAGCCTCTTTCTGATGGAGCTGATAATCTCAATATTGTTCTTTGCTGTAGCCGGAGCAGTCTGCGTCAGGCTTTTTGTCTCTGCCCATCTTTTATCTGAAGAGTCTATAAGAATAAACAATTCCATTCTCTGGACTCAGAATATTTCTGAAGTGTTTTACGGAAAACACGGAAATCTTCATGAAATTGCCGATTACTACGCTGATACTTCGATAGTACTGGTATCCTACGAGGACAATCCGGAAATCGGAACCCTGGTTATGTTTTTTGATAAAAACTGGGAACCCATATTTTATCCCGCTGAGGACGGTTCCCTTGATGATGCTGCCTACGAGCTTATGCTCTGCATCTCTGAGCTTCCGGCCAGTGAGATTTATGATGACACCGGCACTGACACAGGCAGTATGATCGGCAATGCTCTTTGGGGCCAGATTCAGATACAGAATATGACATCTGATACAATTATTGATTCCTTTGCCGAAGATGATGATGAAAGCGTTATATTGAACAGATATGTCGATTACTACATCGGCTTACAGGAGGCAGTCTATGAATCAGAAAACAATTAATTCAACTCATATAGGCGCTGCATCCGTTATGCTTATTTTTCTTGTCCTGGGTCTTGTATCCTTTGCAGCACTTACCGCCGTTAATTCCAGAGCAGATTATATTCTAAGTAGAAAAATGCTGGACCGCTCTGAAGCATATTACAGCGCATGCCATGAAGCAAACGCCTTCATAGCAGAAACGGTTTCGCATATCCAGAGAGCAAATGAAGTTGCTTCCTCCGAAGATGCCTTCTACTCCCTTATAGGAGAAAAGGAATTCTCAAGAAGTTTTTACATAAGCGATCTCCAGACCCTTGACGTAACAATACGGGCTAACTACCCTCTCTACTCAGGAGATACTCTCTACACCATAACCTCCTACCGGGTAGTCACACATGATGAGAAAATCGAACTGGACGAATCTCTCCCTGTCATGAAATAAAAAAATCGCGCATTATTCTGTAGATTTACTACAAGATAATGCGCGTTTATTTTTTATGCGGTAACCATTTCCGGTTTATTTCCTGTATAAAGCTGATAGTATCTTTGCTTCTTTTCCAGAAGTTCTTCGTGAGTTCCCATCTCTACTATTCTGCCCTGCTCCAGAACGACTATGCAGTCGCTGTTCTTGACCGTTGACAGACGGTGAGCAATAACGAATGTAGTACGTCCGCTCATGAGCTTGTCCATACCATCCTGAACGATTTTCTCTGTACGTGTATCGATAGAGCTTGTTGCTTCATCAAGGATAAGTACCGGAGGATTTGCGATTGCAGCTCTTGCGATTGCAAGCAGCTGTCTCTGACCTTGTGACAGATTCGCACCGTCTCCGGTAAGCATTGTGTTATAGCCATCGGGAAGTCTCTTTATAAAGGTATGTGCGTTTGCAAGTTTCGCTGCGGCAACAACTTCTTCATGAGTGGCATCCAGTTTACCGTAACGGATATTCTCCTCAACTGTTCCGGTAAAAAGATGTGTATCCTGAAGAACCATTCCAAGAGATCTTCGAAGATCAGGTTTCTTTATCTTATTGATGTTGATGTTATCATATCTGATCTTACCATCCTGAATATCATAGAAACGATTGATCAGATTGGTGATGGTTGTTTTTCCTGCACCGGTTGAACCAACAAGTGCCACCTTCTGACCCGGCTTTGCATGAAGAACGATATTGTGAAGAACTATCTTCTCATCCGTATAACCAAAGTCTACGTCATTGAATGTAACATCACCCTCCATGGGCTGATATGTGGTTGTATTGTCAGCCTTATGATAATGCTTCCATGCCCATTGTCCAGTGAATTCCTTTGACTCCACGATCTGACCGTTTTCTTCCTTTGAATTTACAAGGGTTACATAGCCATCATCTGTTTCAGACTGTTCATCCAAAAGCTTGAAAATACGCTCAGCACCTGCAAGCGCCATAATAATACTGTTGAACTGCATTGATACCTGGTTGATGGGCATCGAGAAATTCTTATTAAAGGTAAGAAAACTTGCAAGTCCTCCTACAGTAAATCCAAGGTAATTGTTCAGTGCTATTGCACCACCCATGATGGCACAGACTACATAACTCATATTTCCAAGCTGTGTATTTATAGGTCCAAGGATATTTGAATAAGCATTCGCTTTAAATGCACTCTGGTAAAGGGCTTCATTGAGCTCATCAAATTTCTCAACAGTTGCATCCTCATGACAGAATACTTTAATTACCTTTTGTCCGGTCATCATCTCTTCAATATAACCGTTCAGGCTACCGAGATTTTTCTGCTGAGCCACAAAGTTCTTACCGGATGCCTTGGTTGCTTTTGCTGAAACAAAAAGCATAATGGCAACCATAAGTATTGTAACTGCAGTAAGCGGAACACTCAGTACTACCATGGAGATGAAAACACTGACTATTGTGATCGCACTGTTTAACAACTGCGGCAAACTCATGGAAATCATCTGTCTGAGTGTATCTATATCATTTGTATAGATGGACATGATGTCACCGTGAGCATGAGTATCAAAATACTTTATGGGAAGTGACTCCATGTGGGTAAAGAGCTCTTCTCTCAATCTTCTCAAAGTACCCTGACCAACATAAATCATCAGTCTTGCCTGTACAAAGGCAGCAATTACACCCATTGCATAAAACAGGATAACATTGCCTATTGCTGCAGCAAGCGGGCCGTAATCAGGATTTTCCTGTCCTATCATCGGTGTGATATACCCGTCAATAAGTGTCTTGGTAAAAAGTGTACCTTTAACGCTTGCTACTACTGACAGGATAATACATATAACAACCAGAACCATGTGGATACCATAGAACTTAAATACATAACCCATCAGTCTGGAAAATAATTTTCCGGGATTCTCAACTTTGGGTCTTGGCATTCCATGTCTTCCATGGACTCCGGGTCCTTTTACTTCTTTAACCTTCGTTTCTGCCATATATGCCTCCGAAATTACTTTTGATCGAAATCCGCGTCTCCGCTGGATCCTGTCTGCGATTCATATACTTCTCTGTAAATCTGATTGTCCTTAAGCAGCTCCTGGTGAGTACCAAATCCATTTACTTTTCCATCATCCATAACGATGATTCTGTCGCAGTTCTGCACACTTGATATTCTCTGAGCAATGATAATTTTTGTGGTATCCGGAATTTCTTCCGCAAATGCCTTTCTTATCTTTGCATCTGTTGCAGTATCAACCGCACTTGTTGAATCATCAAGAATAAGAATCTTAGGTTTCTTAAGAAGTGCTCTGGCAATACAGAGTCTCTGTCTTTGTCCGCCTGATACATTGGTTCCGCCCTGCTCTATGTAAGTATCATAGCCTTCGGGCATCTTCTCAATGAACTCATCCGCGCAGGCAAGGCTGCAGGCTCTCTTAACTTCTTCATCAGTAGCATTCGGATCGCCCCATCTCAGGTTCTCATATATTGTTGCGGAGAAAAGTATATTTTTCTGGAGAACAACAGATACCTGATTTCTGAGAACTTCCATATCATATTCTCTGACATCGATACCGCCGACCTTTATCTTTCCGCCGGTAACGTCATACAGACGGCTGATAAGGTTTACAAGTGATGACTTGGCAGAACCTGTACCACCGATAATACCGATGGTCTCACCGGATTTTATATCAAGGTTAATATCCTTCAGAACCGGTTCCTGAGAATGCTGATTATATGCAAAATCCACGTGCTCAAAGCTTATGCTGCCGTCCCTTACTTCCATTACAGGATTAACAGGATTGCCGAGGGTTGTCTCTTCATCAATAACCTCAACTATTCTCTTGGCACTTGCTGTAGACATTGTGATCATTACAAAAATCATTGAAAGCATCATAAGGCTCATAAGGATGTTCATGCAGTAAGTCAGAAGACTCATCATGGCACCTGTTGTAAGCTCATTTGATACGATCATGTGTGCACCAATCCAGCTAATGAGAATGATACAGGTATATACTGTTCCCATCATTATCGGGCTGTTAAGAGTAACGATCTTTTCAGCTCTTACAAACATCTCATAAATATTCAGAGCAGCAGTCTTAAACTTGTTGTTCTCATACTCTTCTCTAACATATGCTTTAACAACACGAATAGCTGATACATTTTCCTGAACAGATTCATTGAGTGCATCATATTTCTCAAATACTTCGCGGAAATATTTTGTAGCCAGACTCATCATAAATATGATAACGATTGCAAGTAAGATAACCGCTATAAGATATATGCTTGCAAGTCTGGGACTTATGATAAATGACATTATCATAGCCACAATCATGGATGCAGGAGCACGCATTGCCATTCTCAAAATCATCTGGAAAGCATTCTGGATATTTGAAACATCTGTTGTAAGACGGGTAACAAGACCAGAAGAAGAAAACTTGTCGATGTTAGCAAAGGAAAAAGTCTGAATGTTATCAAACATTTTCTTTCTGAGGTTTCTTGCGAAACCGGTAGATGCCTTGGCTCCGAAATAAGCTCCTCCTATTCCGGACAGAAGGCCAAACAGCGCTACAGCAATCATTATAAGACCAGTCCTTATAATGTATCCCATATCCTCTCCGCCGATTCCCTTATCAACGATGTAGCCCATAAGGATAGGGATGATCATTTCAGCAATAACTTCGCCGATCATACAGATTGGAGTAAGTATGCTGGGGAGTTTGAATTCTCCCAAATTACTCAGCATTTTTTTGATCATATAAAACCCCTTCTATTAAATTTTTCTATAAAGAAGAGAACGCACAGGCGTCCTCTCTTGTTACTTGATATTATATTCCATATTTGTGAAGATTTTGTTAAATTGTATATAAACCAATTTAATCTCTTGCAAGAATAGTCCTTACATTGATTCCATTAACTTCTATATGGTCATCCACCGCTATTACAAGGCACTGCCTGCCATCTATAATCCTTGATTCCACAAGATCAGCCCTGTCGGGTTTTACTTTGATGACAACATCAGGTGTCTCAATATCAAACTTCCTTGTGTTTGCTATATTGGTTGCAAGAAGCGGCATCTCGATCTCACCTGCAATTTTCTCATAGTTCTGATCGAAATATTCCATTCTTTCCTCGGGAACACCACTGTCTGCAAGAAGG
>CAMVLM010000087.1 GCA_947168335.1 uncultured Butyrivibrio sp.
ATGATGCCGCTTTCATGCGTATGATGCTCAAAGACATTCTGACAAAGGGCGGTTATGAGATTGCTGGCGAGGCCGAGAATGGTAAGATAGCAATTGACAAGTATAACGAACTTAAGCCTGATCTTGTAACTCTTGATATTACCATGCCGGAACTTGACGGTATAGGTGCTCTTAAGGGAATTAAGGCTGCAGATCCGAATGCATGTTGCATTATGTGTTCTGCAATGGGTCAGCAGGCGATGGTTATTGAGTCAATTCAGGCCGGTGCTAAGGACTTTATCGTTAAGCCCTTCCAGGCTGATCGTGTTCTTGAGGCGGTTAAGAAAGCAATCGGTTAAATAATGGATGATCATGTGCGCCGGGTTTTTACCCGGCGTATTTTATTTAAAAAAATATTTTTTTAGAGAAATGGCTTAACAATGGGATTTGAGCCATAAGATAAAATAGATCAATATTTTAGTGCTAAATATTTCGGCCTATTCACCGATATAATAAGTAGCAACGGAAAGCTCCTGTTTCCATGGATGGGAAACAACATGGAAGCAGGATTTTTTTGCCCTTTTTTAGGGCCGTTGCAGTGATCAAAGGATGGATCGCAAGCTTGATAACCATATAGAAAACTGCCAGGCTGCCCCCTGGCAGTTTTCACTTATATTAATAAAAGTAGAAGAAAAAAAGTAAATCTGCTACAATATCATAATGTATGAACGAGACTATTTAAGGAGACATAGATGGGAAGCGTAGCAGATTTGTATGGCAAGGGTAGACCCGTCCGATCATGTGAGATCTATCCGCCTAAAAAAGAAGAGGAATTTCTTAATATCCATAATAAATTAGACAGGCTTGCTGAAATTGGTCCTGATTTTGTCAGTATTACTTATGGTGCAGGTGGCTCTAATGCAGGAAAAGCAATCGATATAGCTGATTATGCAAAAAATAAAGCGAAATTAGAGGTTGTATCGCATATTACCAGTGTTGGTTTCAGCCGAGAAGATTTATCATCCGGTTTGAAGAGATTTAAAGAAATCGGAATAGAAAATGTATTGGCTCTTCGTGGTGACAGGCCCAAAAACATGACTGATGAACAGTTTGATTCCAGAGATTTTAGTCATGCCAATGAGATGGCTGAATTTATTAAGACCAGTAATATGGGATTTACGGTATTGGGCGCTTGTTATCCGCATAGACATCCGGAATCAGCAAGTGACGAAGAGGATCTGTTAAACACGGTCAAAAAAGTTGAATGTGGCTGTCAGGTATTGATATCGCAGCTGTTCTTTGAAAATGAATACTTTTTGAGACTTGTGGATAATCTTAGGAAAAAAGGAGTAACAGCTCCGATTTCTGCAGGAATAATGCCGATAACCAGTGCCAAACAGCTTGGAACTACAGTTACTTTATCTGGCACGACGGTTCCGGAAAGCCTCTCATCCATTATTTCCAAATACGGTGAAAATCCGGAAGATATGAGGAAATATGGACTGGAATATGCTGTAAATCAGGCCACAGATCTGATTAAGCATGGCGTTGACGGAATTCATCTTTATATAATGAATAAACCGGAATTGGCGGAGGAAATTTTTAAAGCAATCTAATGTTATTTTAAATAATAGAGGTAGCTGCCTGCAGAAATATGAGGCTAGCTACTTTTATTAATTTTATTTTTTATATATGTGGAAAGAGGTAAATGATATGAAATTTTCAGAAATGCCCTACAAGCGTGTTGATATGGATGAGGTCAAGGATTTCTTCGAAAAGCTTATAGAGGACAGTAAAAATGCTAAAAGCGGAGAAGAGCAGTTTGAGCTCCATAAAAAGTATTATGAGTATATTGGTGATATTCGTACAACAATAATAATAGGTGTTTTCAGACACAATGTGGATACTACCGAGGAGTTTTATGCCAAGGAAAATGATTATATAGATAGCATTTATCCTAAGATTAGCCAGTATACCAATGAATATAGCAAGGTTCTTTATAACTCACCTTATAGAGACTATCTTGAAGAAAAAATCGGTAAAGTAGCATTCAAAAACATGGAATTATCCATGAAATCAATTGATGAGAAGATCCTTCCTTTGATGCAGGAGGAGAATGCTCTTGTATCTAAATACGATAAAATAATAGCATCAGCAAAGATTCCTTTTGACGGAGAGGAATATAATATTTCTCTTCTCAGAAAAGTGCTTACAAGCTCTGACAGAGATACTAGAAAACGTGCATGGAAGGCTCTCAGCGACTATTTCCTTACGGTTACGGATGATATAGATGATATTTTTGACAAACTGGTTAAAAATCGTACGCAGCAGGCAAAAGAGCTCGGATATGACAATTATATTGAACTTGGTTACAACAGAATGGTCAGAAATTCATACAGAAGAAAGGAAGTAGAGAATTTCAGAAAGCAGATAAAGGAATCATTTGTGCCTTTTGTAACTAAGATTCAGGAGAAGAGAAAGGAACAGATCGGCGTAGATGAGCTTAAATACTACGATAATGATATGTTCTTTGCTAATGGAAATCCTGAACCTACAGGAACACCCGAAGAAATCCTGAATGCCGGTCTTGAGATGTATAAAGAGCTTTCACCTGAAACAGCTGAATTCTTTGAATTTATGACTGAGAATGAGCTTTTTGATGTTCTTGGACGTAAAACAAAAAAAGCAGGTGGATATATGGATTATCTGCCCAAATATAAGGCACCCATTATTTTCGCAAATTTCAACGGTACAAGCGGCGATGTAGATGTTATTACACATGAGTGCGGACATGCTTTCCAGGGCTATTTAACGCGAAATGATGAGATTCTCGAGCATAATGACTTAACAATGGAAACAGCGGAGATTCATTCCATGTCAATGGAGTATTTTACATATGGATGGATGAATAAGTTCTTCGGTGACAGAGCAGATGATTACCTCAAAATGCACCTTCAGGATTCAATAACATTTGTTCCCTATGGATGCATGGTAGATGAATTCCAGCATATTGTGTATGAAAAGCCTGAAATGACACCTACTGAACGTAAACAGGTATGGAAGGATCTTGAAAAAACATACAGACCCTGGCTTGATTTTGACGGGGATGAATTCTTTGATGAAGGTGGTTTCTGGCAGAAGCAGGGACATATTTTCTGGAATCCCTTTTACTATATTGATTATGTTCTTGCAAGCGTGGTTGCTATGCAGTTTAAGGTATGGATGGATAAGGATTTCAAGGAAGCATGGAATCACTATCTTGATCTCTGCAAATTATCAGTCAGCGATTTTTATGAGGCAGAGCTTGATGCAGTTGGCTTAAAGAGCCCCTTCAAAGACGGAACCATAGAATATCTTGTAAAAGAGATGGAAGCTAAAGCATTTTCTTGATTTTAAGGGTCGGTGGAAGTTGTGGATTCGAGAAAATAAGAGTAATTGAATAGAAGCAGTGCGCTGAGGATAATGGCCGAAGAAACATTCAGAGGGTCTATTCCCTTCAGCGCCATGCAGAAAAGCACTGCGATTAGCGGAAGTGACTGCGCTACAATTTCTTTTATCATGTATTTTTCTCCCCAAAAACTGAACCCCAAAAGGTTATGTTTATACTATATATAGTGTAACATACAAAAATATCCACAATATTAAGTATTTATTAAAGAAATATAAAATAAAAAATCTAGTGTAATTATTTTAAAGTTTGAGGTTGTATGGAAAAGAATAGAGAAGGATTTGGAAGTAGACTGGGATTTATACTGGTTAGTGCGGGATGCGCAATAGGTATTGGAAATGTTTGGAAATTCCCCTATGTAGCAGGTCAAAACGGAGGAGCAATATTTGTACTGTTTTATCTGCTTTTTCTGGTAATTATGGGGATTCCGGTTCTTACAATGGAGCTGGCCATCGGAAGAGCCAGCAGAAAGACAATAGTTAAGGCGTATAAATCCTTGGAAAAAGAGGGATCTAAATGGCATCTGCACGGTTATATATGTGTAGTGGGCAGTTATCTTCTTATGATGTATTACACTACTGTCGCAGGATGGATGATAGCATATTTCTGGAAATATCTGACGGGAGCCTTTTCAAATGTCGATGGAGATAGAATTGCTTCTATATTTTCAGAATTGCAGTCAGACCCGGTACAGATGACAATATACATGGTAATAACGGTTGTTGTTGGATTCCTGGTACTCAGTTTCGGCGTGCAGAACGGATTGGAACGTGCTAATAAGATAATGATGATCGGTCTTTTGGGGTTGATTATTGTTCTGGCAGTGCATAGTGTAACGCTGCCAAATGCATCTGAAGGACTAAAATTTTATCTTCTGCCTGATATAAATAACGTAAAAAGTGTTGGAATTATCAGCGTGATAACAGCTGCTATGAATCAGGCATTCTTTACGTTGAGCCTGGGAATGGCATCAATGGAAATCTTTGGAAGCTATATTTCAAAGGATAATTCAATTGCCGGTGAGGCGGTTACTATCTGCAGTCTGGATACCTTTGTCGCTATTGTAGCCGGTCTTATTGTATTTCCGGCATGTTTCAGCTTCGGAATCCAGCCTGATCAGGGCCCTTCTCTTATTTTTATTATTCTGCCCAGAGTGTTTTCACAAATGGCAGGTGGAAGATTATGGGGAGCATTGTTTTTCCTTTTTATGACGTTCGCGAGCTTTTCAACTGTTACTGCTGTGTTTGAAAACATGGTTGGATCAGCGATTGATAATTTTAACTGGAGCAGGAAGAAAGCGGTTGCCATAAACTGTATTTTCATGCTTTTTGCCAGCATGCCATGTGTTCTTGGCTTTAATGTCCTTTCAAATATTCATCTTATTAAGCAGATGGATATTATGGGAAGTGAAGATTTTCTTGTAAGTAATCTGATTCTTCCATTGGGATCACTGATATTTGTAATATTCTGTGCTTATAAAATCGGATGGGGAGCAGAGAATTATCTGGATGAGGTTAATACTGGTAAAGGACTCAAAATGAGTTCTAAACTGATAACTTATTACAAGTTTATCCTGCCAATTCTAATTTTGATAATCTTAATAGGTGGATTGCTATAAATTTAGTTTACTTTTTTTATAGCTTTTTAATTGAAATGTAGTATTTAAGCCATTGTTAGGGCATATTCCAGGTGTTATATTGAAATAGAGCGTGTGAACCTTAATTTTACATTATTGTTTTAACTTTTCTGTTTCAAAAAGGAGTATGTCCTATGAAAATGTTTAATGGAAAGAGTGCATCCGGTAGCGTTTCTGATGCGACAAAGGGCCTGGCTTCTCCCAAGCTCATTATTTTCACAAGTAGTGCCGATTATTTTGAAAAAACTGTAGATGACATTAAAAAGGCGTATCCGGATGTTCCAAGCATTGGCTGTGTTGCTATGGGATATGACTCCAGTATTTTGGAAAGCGGTGTATCCGTAACGGCGTTTACAGAAGGTGTTAAGGTTTCAACAGGTGTCCTTGAAGATGTTTCAAAGATGCCTGCTAAGCATATCCTTCGCCTGGAAAAGGATATTGATGCTGTAAAACCGGGTAAGGAAAATACTGCAATCATAGATTTCTGTGCTGGAAATGACGCTGCAGTTCTTACAACGTTAAGAGGCCTTGTTGACAGATATAATCTTCAGGTCATGGGAGCAACCGGTGATGCCGGTAAGGTTGCAGCAAATGGTGTCATTTATGAAGATGCTATGGCTTATGCCGTTATAAAAAATGAAGGCGGTAAGGTAAAGACATACAAGGAAAATATTTACGAGCCTAAGGATAATATGCAGCTTATTGCATCTAAAACAGATAAGGCAAAGTATTATCTTGGAGAGTTGAATGGCAGACCGGCTAAGCAGGTTTACATGGAGCTTACTAATGTGGCTGAAAAGGACATTGTTAATCAGACCTTCCAGAACCCTCTTGGCAAAATGATCGGAAAAGATGTATGTATCGTTTCCCTTAAGGACGTTTCAGGTAATGGACTTATCTGTTACAGACAGATTAACGACTCAGATATCCTTACACTTCTTGAAATGAGAGAGCCCATGGAGATTGCTCAGGCAACTGTTAATAAGATAAAAAATGATTTTTCCAGGGTTTCCGGTATTTTTTCTGTAAATTGTATATTCAGATATCTTGTTTTGAAGGATCGAGGCGAGCTTAATTCATATCTTGGCAAGATCGCATCTCTTGGTACATCTTGCGGCCTCGTAGGTTTCGGAGAGCATTACAATACGCAGTTCGTAAATCAGACGATGACATGTGTTGTATTTGAATGAGAGAGAGGTCAAATATGCTTACAGATATTTTTAAGAAAAAAACAGTTGAAGAGAATGTACCTGTAGTAGCAGCACCTTCTGTGGATGAGGATCAGAAAGAGGCTCTTGTTTATATCGCAAATTCAATAAAGGGCTTCCAGAAAGAACTGGTTCAGAATGAGGTCAACTCTCTTACTGAGATTCATGACATGGGCGAGGCAATAGATACTGTTATTGAAAGCAATACTCAGTTAAGAGATCAGATGGATGCTTTTAATGAGATGTTCGCGGCAGTAAATGACAGTGCTTCAAAGTTTGAGGATGTTAAGGTAAATATCCTTAACAGCGTTCAGAATGCTCAGAATAAGGTTGGTGAGCTTAAGAACAGTTCAGCTGAGGTAAGAGAGAGCTTTGATGAGATGGCACAGGGCTTTGAAAACTTCAAGAGTGCCGTTGATCAGGTTTCTGATTACATGAAGAAGATTATAGGAATCGCAACTCAGACAAATCTGCTGGCATTAAATGCTTCAATTGAGGCTGCAAGAGCAGGCGCAGCAGGTAAGGGATTTGCGGTAGTAGCAACTGAGGTAAGAGAGCTTGCTGATGAGATAAAGGTAATGATCAGCCAGGTTAATGAATCCATAGATGCTGCAGGCCAGGAGAGCGATAAGCTGACTGTCAGCATTCAGAACTCAATTGCTGCAATGGACAAGAGTATTCAGGAAGTTGATGAAGCAAATGAGTCCTTTGAGGAAATTATTGAGAGCGCAAATGGTGCCAATGCAGTTCAGCAGGAGATAAGTGATACGGCTGATACCGCAGCAGATGAGCTTAACAGGATCGGAAACAGCTTTAATGATATCAATAACAAGTATGATGCGCTTGTAAACCAGCTTGAAAGAGTAAACAGGCTTGGAACAACAAAGAGCAGCGTTTTCGAGCATATTGATAATCTGGTATCGCAGATTCCGCCTATTGTAGGCAGTAAGTAATCATTTTACAAAGTAATGACGGCCAAGCCATTTGGATAGTCCGTCAAGACCCGGATATACGATTCTTTCAGAGATATTCTGGTGGTCAAGCATGTCGCGTACTTGCCACCGAATATCTCTTTTTATTACGTATTTTACAGTGTTGCTCGTGGATTCATTAAGGAATGCCTCAATGTCATCCATTTCGCTTGGAATAACAGAGAAAAATGAATACTGATTCACTATACGCACATCAACTGAAGGCGGTTCTATCATGAGCATGGAAGATTTTCCCATATCTTCGTCATATTGGGATAAAGAACTGCATGCTTCTGCCAGCATATCAACAGAGAAGACTGTTGTGCTGTATTTTTCCGCTATTTTTCTGTATTTTTCAGGAATAAGATCATGAAGCTCATGGATATCTGTTCGCCATACGGCACAGTCGTGCATGGACATTTCATCCATATCTGCTTCAGTTACGGAGAAGTGAAGGGCAATAAGGGGTGAAAATGACCAGTCCAGCAGTCTTGTAGGTAATCCATGATGCTGGCCAAATATCATCTGTCTCCAGACAGAGCGCTCAATGGAAGGTTCTTCAAGCGCAGCATATTTGGTAAAATTGCGAAGTATGCATGGTTCAAGTGCTTTTCTTTTATCCTTGCAGTTGCGTTGCAGGCTGGTTGTGAGGGGAAATGCTGAATTGGGTTGTCCCCGATAAACATAGAGATTTCTGTTTCTGCCAAGATCATTTCTGTATTCCTGTTCAGAAACCATATCGAAAAGATCATTCATATTGGAAATTTCCACAGTTCTTATCATAGGTGCATCCTCCTAAAAACATGGAAATCATTGGTTTTATTCTGATTATATTTTAGCACAAATAAAAACGCCTTCCCACAATTTTGCGGGAAGGCGTTATCTCTTAAGCAGCTAACTGCTTGTTTCCGGGTTTGATTTTCGCGCCTAATATAAGGTTATGCAGTTTCTTAAGCAGGATAGCAGATGGAACACCAAGAACAAAAACAGCGATTACATAGAGCATCACGTTTTTAATCGGGAATGGTGATCCTACTGCATCACAGAATTTGTGGTCAAATAACTCAACATATAAGCCATGAATCAAATAAAAATCAAGTGTTATAGTACCCATAAACCTGAGGAACCTGTTGCCAATTTTCAGCTTCATGCCGAGTAAGAGCAGGCAGAAAACAAAGTCGATACAAACAAGTGCCTGTGATCCAAGACAAACTCTCTTACGAAATACTGCATCCGGCAGGAATTCTGCGTAGTATGAGAAGGTTGCCTGTGTAAACGTTGAAAACAGATATAAAGGATATAATAAAATAACTGATGCAACTAAATAAACGGAGTAGAATTTTCTGAGGTGTGGAATGATTTTGCTTTCAAATTTTGCAAAAAGGATTCCGATAGGGAACATGTGAACGCAGTTATACCACCATTCACCGCGTATCCACCAGTCATTATGCAGAACTCTTGTGGATTCCAGCATGTAAAGAAGAACAAAAGCACATACAGCAGCTACAGCCAGGCCGTCCTTTTTAATAAATCTGAATGCAAGGTAAAATGCAAGGTAAAAGAATGGAAGAACTATAACATACCAGGTATTGGGATTACAGAGCTTGATGCTTGTGAGATACCAGATACTTTTCTGCAGATCCATTTTCTCGCCTACAATTATTCGTGCGATGTAGAAAATTACGGTTGTTGTGTAGAGTGCAAGAACAACAGGAAGAATACGCTTTTTGATGAAGCCTGTCAGATAGTTTTCCTTTGCATGAAAACTCTTGTAAACGCCGTAACCATTAAAGAACAGAAAAAATGATACAAAAAGGAAACCAATAGGAACAAACAGATCAAGACCATGAACAATGCGGCTCTTGGGTTCAAGCCATGAAGCACAGGTCTTTTGACCTATATGATGGAGCATTATACAAACTGTTAGAAATCCCTGCATTGCCTTGGTTTGCTCCAAAGAAAGAAATTCATCATTCCATTTTCCCTTTGCGGACGGTTTTGCCTGAAATAGAAGCAGACAGGGCAGAATGATGTAAACAGAATAAATAATTTTGTCCATACGAACTATACCTCCTAATTATATAATCCCCAATAAAATCATAATAATGCGTAAAAAAATGTTAAACTATTCATTTGTTTTTGATTTATATTCAATTGTTGCTATAATTGAAAGCAAATATACCATTTTGTAAGATTTCAACAATATGAGACAGAGAGAGTTGTTAGTTATGCCAAAGCAATCAGGACAAAGAGCAGGGAATAAAAAGAGAAACAAAAGGTTTAGTGTATTATGGGTATTTGTTTCGGTACTGATAGTGGCATATCTGGGAATAGCAGTCTATTTTACAGGTCATTTTTTATTTAACACTTATGTCAACGATATTTACGCGTATAAGATGACTGCGGCAGATATTGAACGGGAAGTTGTTGCGGAGCTTAAGAATTACAAACTGGTAGTAAACTCAAGAGGCGGGATCAGCGACGAGATTACATCTGATGATATACAGCTGAATCTTCGCATGACGGATCAGTTTAAAAATGCTTTAAAGGAGCAGAATCCCTTTTTATGGCCGGGATATCTCTTTAAGGAAACACATCTTACTACAGAAAATATTGTAGATTATTCGGAAGAAGTGCTTAAATCAAAAATTGAAGCTTTTGATGTGTTTGATGACAGCAATGTAGTAACTCCTGTTGATGCACATATTTCAGAGGAAACCGGAGAAGATGGCTTCTATGTTGTAGCAGAGGATCCCGGACAGACGCCGATAAAGGCCAAGGTTATTGATAAAGTCAAAGAGGCACTGGATGTTCTTGAAGCCGAGGTTACGCTTGATGACGGGTGCTATCTGGAAGCGAAGATAAAATCAGATGATGAAACCCTGAAGACGCTTTGCGACAATCTGAACAATTATTGTAAAGCAAAAATAACATATGTTTTTGGAAATGAAACAGTGAATGTAGATGGCGTTGATATCAAGGAATGGTGCGATATCAGCGGCACAAATGTAACTCTTGATAACGATAAAGTAAGAGAATTCGTGAATTCTATTGCCAGGAAATACGATACGTTCGGTAAAACAAGAACACTTACAAAGCATGATGGCACAACTGTAGAAATTGAAGGCGGAGATTATGGCTGGTGGATGGATCGGTCAACTGAGACATCGGAGCTTATAGATGCTATAAAAGAAGGTGAGAAAACAGAGCGTACACCTGTGTATTTTGGAACTGCTGCGGTATATGGTGCTGAGGACTGGGGCGATTCATACGTAGAGATAGATCTGGATAACCAGCATCTGTGGGTTTATGAAAACGGGCAGGTTGTTGAAGAATCTGATTTTGTATCGGGCTGCGTAAATAAAGGCAGAATGACGCCCAGAGGGACCTATGGCATAACTTACAAGGAGAGAAATGCCACACTTGTCGGAGAGAATTATTCATCTGCTGTAAGCTATTGGATGCCTTTTAATGGCAATGTCGGAATGCATGACGCAACCTGGAGATCTGAATTTGGCGGTGAATTGTATGTGGCAAACGGATCACACGGCTGTATTAATTTACCTATCGATAAGGCGGCTTCTATATACGAGATAGTTCAAAAGGGGGAGGCAGTACTTGTCTATGGAGGAAAAACTGTGCCTGAGATAGTACCTCCGGAAAATCCCGAGGGAGAGCCTGTTGTCGGAGAGGATGGCACGGTGCAGACACCTGATGAAGGTGGAGAAGCTGCACCTGTGGAGAATGTACCTGCTGAAAATCCTGTACCTGAAGTTCAGGAGGCTCAGGAATCAGCTGCGGAAGAGAATCCTGTGGAGACCGTACCTGAACAGGATGGACAGAATTAAACAGTATTTGATAAAAAGGAAATCGTTATATGTCTATACTTAAACTGAAAGCTGCTACAAAGGATTATTTATGGGGCGGAAACAGGCTTGTAGAGGAATATGGTAAGACGCCGGCCGGAGATGTAACTGCTGAAAGCTGGGAGCTGTCCTGTTATCCCGGAAGCGAATCTGTTATCGAAAACGGTGAATTTGCGGGAAAAACGCTTACAGAATATATAAACAAATGCGGAAAGTCCGTACTTGGCACCTGTTGCGCGAAATTTGAGGATTTTCCGGTTCTTATAAAGTTCATAGATGCCAGAAATGATCTGTCCATTCAGGTTCATCCTTCCGATGAATACGCAAAAGAGCATGAAGGACAGTATGGTAAAACCGAAATGTGGTACATACTTAATGCTGATGAAGGCGCATTTTTGTACTATGGATTTAACAGAGCGGTATCAAAAGAGGAATTTACCAGAAGAATTGAGGATCAGACTCTGACAGAGGTTTTAAATGCATATCCTGTCAAAAAGGGAGATGTGGTCTTTATTGAATCCGGAACACTTCATGCAATAGGTGCAGGCATACTTCTTGCAGAGATTCAGCAGAATTCAAACGTAACCTATCGCATTTATGATTACGGCAGACGTGATAAGAATGGTAATTTAAGGGAGCTTCATGTAGAAAAGGCTCTTGATGTAACAAAGTGTGAACCGGTAAAATCGGTGCCTATGCCGAAACCACATATTGGAATGTGCAAGTATTTCACTGTGGACAAGGTGGATGTCAGTGATGGAGTTAACAAGACCGGAATTGTGGATAACAGCTCATTTTTGCATATTTTAATATTGGGCGGAAATGGCAGCATAAAAAACGGTGCTGATGAAATGTCCTGCAGAAAGGGTGACAGTTTCTTTCTTCCCGCAAATAGTGGTAAATATGAGATACATGGAAATTGTGAAGTTATCCTTACCTATGAGACTAATGAACAGTAAATAAAGAATAGTGGGGGCATATGAATACAGATATACTACTTGGATTATTAATTCCTTTTTTAGGAACTTCTTTAGGATCAGCGTGCGTTCTTTTTATGAAAAAAGAACTAAATGGTATGGTACAGCGTGCGCTTACCGGATTTGCAGGTGGCGTAATGGTTGCTGCATCAATATGGAGTCTTTTGGTTCCTGCAATGGATCAGGCAGAGAATTTAGGGAAATTGGCATTTCTTCCAGCTGTAGTTGGCTTTTGGGGAGGTATACTTTTCCTGCTTGTTTTGGATTGCATAATCCCTCATCTTCATATGAATGCAGAACAGGCAGAGGGTCCTAAAAGCAATTTGAAAAAGACAACAATGATGGTACTTGCGGTTACACTTCACAATATTCCTGAAGGAATGGCGGTAGGAGTTGTATTTGCCGGTTTATTGTCCGGATCTGCGCAGATTTCAGCAGGAGGAGCTCTTGCACTTGCAATTGGTATTGCGATTCAGAACTTCCCGGAAGGCGCTATTATATCCATGCCGCTTCATGCCCAGGGGAAAAGCCGTGGTGGGGCATTCTTTGATGGTATACTGTCCGGAGCTGTAGAACCAATAGGCGCGCTTATAACAATATTGTTTGCAAGCTTTGTTACGCCTCTTATGCCGTATCTGCTTTCTTTTGCAGCCGGTGCAATGATGTATGTCGTAGTGGAAGAGCTTATTCCCGAGATGTCTGAGGGAGAACATTCTAATATCGGTGTACTCATGTTTTCTGCCGGATTTACCCTTATGATGGCGCTGGATGTAGCGCTTGGTTAATTGAATTAATTTTTTAGAAAAAAAGACTTGCGCAATGTGTTAGTATATGCTAACATAACCATGTTAGCAAAAGCTAACTAAATGACATACATAGTCATAAGAAATCTCCTACCTAATAACTGCCGCGTCTTGCCAACGCGGCAGTTTTTCTATATCTTAAGAAATTATTATGATTTAATAAATGCCTTTTCCAACGTATTTCTATATGCTAGAATGTAACTACAATTTTATAGTGCAAATATTTGGTGCCCTTGACTACAGCTTATGTAGGGCCAAGGGGTAAAAGGGAAACAGGTGAGAATCCTGTACGATCTCGTCACTGTATT
>CAMVLM010000088.1 GCA_947168335.1 uncultured Butyrivibrio sp.
TTATCGATTTTTTCTCGTGCTCGTTCTTCAGGCAGCATAAGCGGCACTTCCTTTCATCTGTATTCAGTATATAAAACTACCTGTCCCATAATCAGGACTCAGACCTCTTTTCTTCGTTCGGGACTCTCTTCATGATGTCTTCCACATTAACATCCAGTGCTTCACAAATCCTTAGAAGCACATCTGTCGTAACATTTTCCCCTCTTCCCATCTTTGCGATAGAAGCAGCACTGACATCACTCATTTTTTGAAGCTCCTGTTTCTGGATTCCGCGATCAATCAGCAGCTTCCACAGACGGTTATAGTTAAAATGTGTCTTTGTTTCTTTCTTATTCGCCATCTTCTTTTGACTCCGTTTCTTTATTCCAAGCGCGGCCAAACAATTCATTTCCACCCGGCGATAACTCTAATACCAAGTGATCCCTTAAAACCTTTTGCATCTCATCGTTATATGTATCAAGCATATCGAATGCTATAAATACCTGCTTCCCTGTGGCTTCCTGCTCTGCATACAGACGGATGATCTCTGCAAGAACCCTCTTTTCAATATTCTTCAGCAGCGGTGAATCGTGTACTACAAACGGAAGCGGCAACACATCAAGATTCGCCAGATCAAACGTGATCAGCCCTCTGTACTGAGCGCCGGTACCTCCGTCATTCGGAGTATCGAAAGTGTACTTGCTTAGTTTCAACATACGAAGTACCGGAGGCAGCCTCTTCTCGTTTCTGAAGATGCTGTCGCTGACTTCTCTCATTCGCTGATTAACATCCGTTTCTATGGCTAGCAGCTGATCACTGATAACCCTGTCTCTTGTCTCAGCATACTGAGCAGCAATATCTTTAAGCTCATTCAGCCGGTCATAATTTGCATTAGCCGTCATGAGATTGTTCAGTTCTGTGTTGAGCTGGGCATATTCCTTCAGAATAGCCTCGGAAACGTTCGGGATTTTCTTGATTTCTTCGATTTCACCTAAGATCCTGACGATCTCATTACTTAGCATCATATAGGTTGTCGCTAAGTCCTTCTCAGTTTCCTTGAACTCATCGCCCAAAACCTTTGCAAGCTTCTGATGAAAGCTCTCTATGTTTTCAAGTGTCTGGAACTCCACACCCGGGAAGAATCTTTCCAGATCACTGTATGTTTTCTTAAAGCTCTTCTTACCCTCCGTCATCTCACGACGGATAGAATTCAGCTGGGTTTGCACTCTGGCCTTCTGCCTGCGGTACAGGATCAGCTGGTTTTCCAGTTCCGTCAGGTGTCTTGTCTGGAAAGCATCAAGATCCAGAAGCCCCCTGTTGCTCTGTTCAGCAAGCTCCTGTTCTTTTTGCTTCAAAACACCGATTCGCTTTTCATTATCCTCATACTCAGTCTTATTCTTAGCAGCCTGAATGTGTTTATAATCCGTTGACTTCTTGAAGGCGTCCTTTTCATCCTCCGCAGCCTTCGCCTGCTGTATCTGAGCTTCTACCGGCAGATACCTTCCAAAGAACTGCATATACTTCTTGATGGCGGCTTCCGCTTTTTCGTCTTTTGCTTCTTTAAGCGGTCTTTCTTCATCAAGCGTATCCCTTTTCCATACACGGATATAACGGGATACGGCTGCACGCCATGTTAAGCCCTCTTCAACAGAAGTGCCATACTTCTCAGCCAGGAATGCACAATATGACGGCAGCGTCATCTGACTGTCCTCCGGCAGAGGTTTATAGTCTTTATCGCAACGCGTCACTGTATTGTAAGACACGGTGTTTCTCGAAAAATGATATAACACACCATCAAACTCGAACGTGAAATTGATGTTGTGCTCTTCCACGTTCAGCTGAACGTCGGTGCACTTGTTTACATAGTCTTTTCCACCAAAAACAAAGTCAAGTATCATAAGGAACGTTGACTTACCGATGGAGTTTGACCCGTTATCATCACCCAGGACTGTGTTTAATCCCTTGTGGAAGCGTATAGGTTCTCTGATCTTTCCGTGTGATATGAATTTATCGCATTGTACTTCAACCAACATAACGAACCACCTCCCCGTCTAATTCGATTTTATTCAGGGCATACAGACAGTCCATGATATCCATGAACTCTTTAATATCAGCCACCTTGTTCTTTACGCTTTTATACAGTTCCCCTGGAGCCATATCTTTCTTCTCCAGCTTTTCCAGAACCATTGGGAACTTAGCGATGATGCTTTCTTTGTATGGAGTCACTTTACTTGGAAACTTCATCTTTGTAGAACACCTCGCAATTCTGGATAAAGAAGGCAACGACTATACGGCAGGCAGTCTTGCTTTCTGTTCCTAAACTTGTTTTGTTACGGATCCACTCAGCAAGATACTCTATGATATCCGGCTGTGACATTCCGCTCTTTTCCAACTTCATCGAGCTCATCTTGATCTCTGACGCTATCAGGTCGAAATCCGTCTCTGAATCAGAAAAGATAGACTCTATGTATCTGTAGTACTGAAGGACTTTTATCTGGATCTCATTCTTCAGAATAAAGTCCGGTATCTTCTTGTCTATGTGGATAGCATCGTATTCCAGCGGCACCAGCTGTACGGAATCATCCACCTGTGCCAGTGCATCAAGTACAACACGGATGTATTCTTCAAGCTCAACCGCGCTAACGGCTTCCTTCGCTTTGAAGTTTCTTGAAAGAACCGTCTTAATATCCCGAAGCTTCTTGTAATCGTCTGCCGTCGGATCTGATAGATAGTCTTTTGAACAGCGGTCGCAGAGCGCGATCAGATTGTCCGGAGAGTCAAGATCCTTCGGTTTCGGATATACAGCCGCAAGCTCCTTTTCCTTATCCTTTGAAAGCCCTTCCGGGAAGATCTGAGTAATCTCATAACGCCTGACAGGTTTCTCCTTCACTGTCTCAACCAGCTTGTTATGACACAACGGACACTCATAATTTGCTTCTCCGATAAGCGGTGCATCCTCATACCCTACAAAAGAGTCACCCGGAGTATTCGGTCTGTTGACCACATACAGGAACAGTTCTCCAAGGAAGGTGCCTTCCTTGCCATCGTTATACAGCTTAAGCAGTTCTTCACGCTTCTTGTCGCCGATTTCCGTATCTTCCTTGATAACTTTGACCAGCTGGCTGAACACATCGTCTTTACGGAACGGATTCATATCGGCCATGACTTTCGTTTCATAATACTTGACCGCATCCGCAGCCAATTCCGAAACCAGCGATGCCTGCTGGATGCCGTCCGGCACCGGGCTTTGTCTGTTTACAAGCTTGCTGACCTTCTTGTCTGATAATCCTTCGTAATATCCTGCAAACCTCTCATCATTCGGTCTGTTCAGAGCCTCTAAAAGAAACTCTCCTGCGGCAAATTGCTTGTCGTGCGTCTTTAATCCAACCTGCATGATCTGGATAAAGGTCGCGATATTCAGTTCCCTCATCAAAATCCTCCTTTCATGCAGTCGGGAAAAACAGTGGCAAAACGGTGGCAAAACGGTGGCAAAGCCTTTTACCGCCGTTTTTGATTTAATGGACTTGTGCTTAGGGAACAGCCCGCATCAGCGGAAAGCTGCAGATTTCGGCAGGCAATCCCCGACAAGACGCAAAGCACCTTGTGCATTATAGCACATTTGAGCTTAAAAATCTATCCCAAACAACACATTTTTAAGCGAACGCATAAAGATTAGAGAAAAGGGATATTTTTCTAAGCAATATTTCCGGAGACCCGCCGACCTTAGCTAAGCCGGTTCTCACCGACTCCGGAGATATAACAAGTAGCCAGACCAGCTCCGTGAGAAAGCTGGCCATTCACGAAAACTAGGAGGATTTCCTATGAATGGCCAACGGAGAACACAACTGAATACCTGCCATGCGGATTTCCTCCGCGCCAATCCAAGGAGGAAAACGCTATGGCACGTATTCCAGATTACAGTAACCCGCAGAAGTACAGCAAAAGACAGTCGTTTGATGGTCAGCCTGTAGAGCCCGGCAAGGTACTTGTACCGTTCAGGAAGGATCTTTATGACCTTCAGCCCGGCATGTACATCCAGGCAAACTTCACAACCATGAGACTCGGAGAATTCCGCTATGAGATCGGCTTTATGCCCATACGTGAAGAATGCTTCCAAAGCTACATGATCGACTTCTGGGCTGAACTTAACGAAGACATGAAGATGCGCCGCGAAGGCCGCTGCATCATTGGTAAGAACCCTGACGGAAGTGACAAGATATGCCCTTACACCAAACGCTGCACCGGATGTCCCAACAAAGGACTTCTCGAACGCCGCAACACTTACCGTGTTGAGATCCTGTCTCTTGATTATGAGTACGAAGGAAAGACCTTTGAGATGGCTGATGAAAACCAGCCTTCCCTCGAAGATCAGGTTCTGGACAAACTTTGCCCTCCACCTACGGAAGAAGAGCTGAAGGTTGAGCTTCTGGCTCATTTTGACAGGACGAACCCGCGCTTCGCACAGATCATCAGGCTGAAGCTTGAAAACAAGACTAACGATGAGATCTGCTTTGAGATCAAGCTGAAGACCAGCCGTGGCTACCAAGAAATCAACAACTGTCACGATGCTGTTTGTGACTATCTGAAGCTTCGTCACTGCAGGAAGAACAGAAAGTAATCTCTGCCAACAGAAAAGAGCGGTAACATCCGATTATGGGTGCTACCGCTCTTATTCAGTGTCTTCTGACCGGCTTTCTGCCGTTGAGCTGATATTCGTCATGATTCTTTATATCCCTTATTGCGCGACTCATTGTTTTTCTTTTGCCCTGCAGGTGGTACGGATCTGAAGCGTGGTGCTTATGGAACAGCACGGTCACTTCTCCGTCCGGTAACTCCACATTATGCAGCTGCCACATATGGCGCGTGTTCAGGGACATAAGCGTTACATCATATTCATCAGCAACAATGACTGCAAAGTAGCTCCGGTCGATTGCTGCCAGTTCCTGCTGTGTGTACATAACCTGTGCCCCCTTCCTCTCGAAATACATATCAAGAGCTTCTTCCAATATGCTCTGCACATCCTTTGCAGCTGTATTGGCAAAGTACCTGTGATAGACCTTTGCCGGAAGCTTAATGCTCACCGGTCTCCTGACCTCTGCAACAGGCTTATCAAGTCCAAGTATCGACTGCACGGTCTCCTCCGTAATAGAACCTGCTGCCATTCTGAGCTTTCCTGCCATATCCTTCTTCAGCTTGATGCAGTTCTTTTCCATAACACTGAACACAAGAGTCTGCTCTTCATGCGACAGGAAGGAAATCTCAACCCCCGCCACCATAGTCAGAGACCCGTCGTCCAGCATTTCCTTGAACGCCGGTATCAGCTGATTACAGCGGATATACCTTGCAATGTGTCTTCCAGTCATGCCATATTCCTGCCCAATCAGCTCTCTGGACTTTGCCTGTCGGTGGACATGATGTCCACCATCTCCGTTGAGCCGGTGAATCTCTTCAAGGATTTCTTCCCGCTTCTTGGTGCCGCAGACCTTATCGTACCTTGTGGACAGAACCGCGATACGTTCTGTGACGGACAGATCGTTGAAGGATCTCTGCATCACGTTGGTCTCGACCACGTATACCCAGGCTTCTTCTTCCGTCAGGCCTTCCTTGACGATAGCAGGAACCTCTGTCAGGCCTGCTATTTTCGCCGCATTCTGCCGATTATGGCCCGCAAGCATCTCGTACCCATCTGCCGTCTTAAGTACGATCACAGGGCTTAATATGCCGTGCTCCTTGATGCTGTCAACCATATCATCAAGCCGTTCTCCCTGATACAGCTTGAACGGATGCTCATGAAACGGATCAATCTTGTCTATCGGGATCATCTGCACACCGTTCTCAGGAGCATCACCGGTCAGCAGATCAACAGCGTCATTGAAGACTTTTCTCTTAGGCTGATTTGCTTTCATATCCGATCAACTCCTTTCCAAAATCCAGATATGCCTGACAAGCCTTAGTCTGTGGAGCATATTCCAACAGAGGCTCACTGTAGTAGACGCTTTCACCAACCTTGACGGTATTCGGGATCTTGCTGTTAAAGATTCTGATCTGACCCTCAAAGGTATCCGTCAGCTGTTCCGAAATGACCTTGCAGAGGTTTGTCCTTGCTTCACACATTGTCAGTAGGATCCCTTCGACTTCCAGCTTCGGATTGATGCGGCTCTTGATCTTCTTTATGGTCTTCAGGAACTCCTGCAGCCCCTTCATAGCCAGCAGCTGAGGATTGACCGTGATAACCACACTGTCCGCTGCCGCTAAGGCATTGATGGTAAGTGCACCAAGTGCCGGACAAGTATCGATTATGATATAGTCGTAAGCATCCCTAAGCGGTTCCAAGATGTTTGCCAGCATACGCTCAGCGCCCATTTCAAGCCTAAGCTTTGCGTCTACCGCAGACAGAACCATAGATGCTGGAATGAAATCAACGCCGTTACGGCTCTGTATGTACTCCGAAGGCTCCGGCAGTTCTTCGTCATCGATCTGTGTCATCATCAGATGACCGATAGTAACCGGCACCGCTGCCGGATCTTCAATCCCGAAGCAAGTTGAAAGATTTGCCTGACTGTCGAAATCCACAGCCAGGACTGTCTTCCCTTCGCTTGCAAGTGAGTAAGCCAGATTATAGGAACTCACGCTCTTTCCAACGCCACCTTTTGTGGCTCCTACCAAGATGATCTTCCCCATGTTCATCACCTACCTCCCGCTACTCCGTACTGAGTTTCCCTTTCAGCGACATACTGAGCATGGAGTCGTTTTTTCTCAACTGCAAATCTCTTGTTTAGAGACTTCATCTCTCTTTCCATGAATGCCGCTTCCGCTTCCTTCATAGCCGCCTTTTCTGCGTCAGGCGTGATGATCAGTTTGCCGTTCTCACAGCTAATGGAGATATAGTCTCCGATATTGAATCCAAGCTCTTTGAGCCACAGGCCTTTAAGCTGGATCGTAGGTGTTTCGCGGTACTTGTAGCCGGACTGACTGAGCACCTTCAAGCTTCTGTTCTTCTTTGTCATAGGTTGCCTCCTTCGATTTTCATAGTGTGCCGGTGCCTGAATGCTTTGGGCTGCATATCCGTACCGGACTTATTACCTTCTTAAACAAATATGGACTAAGCCGCCGTGGCTTCCTCGTTTTCTGAAGTCACTTGGACTTAGTCCTATTATGACGTTATCACCGACAACCAGAACATTTTTATTTCTGGCATACTTTGGAATCTTAGGCCTGCTGTTTAGCATAAGCCGTTCTGTCTGTGTGAGTATTACATTATCCTCAAACTTCGGAGCCATGAAAGGTTCAATATCCTGAGGCTTCCCCCATCTGGCACTTCCATATTCTTCGCCATGTCTGTATTTCTTGGCGTTCCTACCTTTGAGATATACAGCCAATCTGAATACTGCTGCAAATATTATGCCTACGAGCATATCAAAAGGATGAAAACTTGGCAGAATATCCTCCAGTGCTATAGGCAGCGCTCTCATCAACGAGTTTATCCGTTCAGTAGCATTAGTGCCTGAAGAAATTCTCCAGGCTTCTCCCAGATTCGTTGCAATAAGCCCTATAAACACATACGGGAGATTCAAAAGAATAATACGCTTTTGCTTTCGTGTCATCTGATCATCTCCTTTACACGGATTTTTGCTTTTACCATCTGTTCCTTTGCTTTTTCTTTATAAATACCAAGCTGGTGCAAAACACTGGGATGCTCTTTTTTGAATGCCTTCACTTTTTCAAACTCATCCATCACAGCTTCCAAAGCATCCATATCTTTCGCCTTGAAAAATACTGTATACTTCGGGGGATTCACAGAGCCATCCTTTGTTACTGCAAAATCCACACCATAACGTTTTGCTATTCGCTCGAAATCTTTAATTCCTTCATCACCGACTACCATGCTGGTAGCACCCTGATCCTGACTAAGGAGCTGCTTTACAGTTTGCTTGCCTCTGTAATGCTTTGGCCCCATCATCTGTTTTCGCCTTTTGTGATTTATAAACGCCCTGACTGCGCCAATGACTACTCTCCATGAAAGCTTTGTCGTTGTTACAGCCAGGTTTATCGTTTTCTGCTCTACCTCCTCCTGCATAAGAAATACCCCCTTTTTGCAACAAAAAAGCAGCAGATCTTTTACAATCTACTGCTCTCAATAGTTATTATTTTGTTCACTCACTGTAATCGTACAATTTGAGTTTATCCTCAGCTGCTTGTATAAGCTTAAAATGCTTGTCTTTTGTCCAAACCGGCACATCATTTTTTATTGCAACATAAGAAATAATTGCATCAGGATATGGAACTGTTAACCCACTCTTTCTGAGAGTATATAAAAATCTCCCAAATTCATTCCAATCTGACTCTGTTATATTTAGACTTTCATAAACTGATAAGTCCTCTTCCAATGAGTCAAGCTCTTTTTCAGAAAGAGCTCCATGAAACAATTCAGAAATAACAACTCCACTGATGACAATATCTTCATTCTGAAAGACCTCGATCATTTTTTCTGTCGGTCTTTTCATATAATCAATCATGATATTAGTATCTACAAGTACTTTCAAATCATGCTCCCCATTCTTAATTCTTCCACAGCTGTCTCGTCAAAATCATACTTTCCAGCCATATCTCTTATTTTCTTTTTTCTTTCATCATTTGAAGATGGTGAAGACGGCTTTATCTTATCCATCAGATTGATTATCAGTCTTATGTCATCATCAGATAGCATCTCTATTCTTTTGTACGCTTCCTGTTGTAAATCAGTCTTAGTCAACATACTTCGTTGCTCCTTTCTGTGCCTCTAATTATATCTTAATGCACATTTTCATACAACAAACATTTATTCGCCTATATTATGATCATGCAACCGTTTCTTCTGCCATTGGTCAAGCAATTTCACTATCGTATCCTCCATCTGTTTAGGCGTATAAGACTTGGGAAAATACTTTTTGAGCACATCATTTTTTAGCGTAACTCTGTCTACATCTGACTTTTTCTCCTCTGACATTATGACGTTCATATCCTCCTGAGTTATTCCTTCATTCAGCGCCAGCTTCTTCATACGTTGAGCCTGACCAAGTGATGGTGTTGATTGTGAAAAATCCATAGCCTCAAGAAGCTGTCTCTGCTGGTTTTCATCAAGAAATGAAAGCTCTACTGCAGGATTAAAGCCAATCTGCTTGTTATCCACCATATCAAGAATCTCCGGAATCAGATTTGTAAGCCTTATATATCTCTGAATCTGATTACGGCTTACTCCTGTTTCCTCAGCCATGATCTGATCTGAACGTAAATGTGTCCCAATTTGGGACGCATTTTCTTTTGATGGTCTACCAGCAATTCTTTTCATGGCATCCAGCTTCATTTTAAAAGCCCTTGCTCTCTCGCTTGGAAGCAGAGTCTCCCTCTGTAAATTTGCATCCACCATAAGAATCGTTGCAGCATCATCGTCCAGATTTCTCACAATACACGGAAGTGTTTCTTTTCCAGCAATCTCTGAAGCATGACATCTTCTATGCCCCGACACAATCTCATACCCACCTTCACTTCTTGGTCTAACAATTGCCGGGGTGAGTACACCGTACTCCTTGATACTCTCAACAGTTTTAGCCATCGCTTCATCATCCAATACTTTAAAGGGATGGTCTTTAAACGGATATAGATCAGACAGGGCAATATCCGTAACTTTCTCCTTACCGATATCTCCGTTTTCTCCATCCAGATTATTATTGGAGCCATTTTCATTATCTCCAAAACCGAAAATGTCATCATAGCTCGAAAGCTGTATGTTTCCGCGAGATTCCTGCATTCTTCAGCACCTCCTTTGTCAGCTTTTGATATGCCTCAGCAACTTTCCCCTTTGGATCATGCTCATAGATGCTCTTTCCAGCAGCACTTATCTCTGCAGCCCTCACAGAATGCGGTATCTCTGTGTCATATATGTTTATCTTTTTCCCATATACATTCCGCACGAGATCACTAATTTCCCTGGCATAATTTGTTCTGCTGTCTACCATTGTCAGAAGTATTCCATCTATCTTTAATCCCGGATTCATCTGTCTCTTTACCCTACTTACGGTCTGCAGAAGTTGTTCCAGACCCTTAGCAGACAAATATTGGCTTTGAACCGGAATTATCAGCTTATCAGCTGCGGTAAGTGCATTTACCGTAAGCATTCCGAGCGAAGGCATGCAGTCTATAAGAACTGCATCATAATCTTTTTTCACTGAATCCAGGTATTCTTTGAGTATCCGTTCTCTTCCCATGACATTTACAAGTGATACCTCAAGTCCAGCAAGAGAAATATTGGCAGGCAAAAGATCAACACCTTCACGATGATGAATAATCCCATTACCATGTTCCAGCGGTATCTCCTGTATCACATTACTCAAGATATCTGTAACTGTAATTGGAATATCATCTGTTTTAGGAAATCCCATGCTAATTGTCAGGGATCCCTGAGGATCTAGGTCCACTAATAAAACCTTTTTTCCTTCCTGTGCAAGTCCTATACCTATATTCTCTGTGCTCTGCGTTTTACCCGTTCCACCTTTCTGGTTTACAAGGGCATATACTGTAGTTCTGCTCATCTTCATCCTCCTGTTAAAACAACCCTCTGGCCATATCATGTTGAACCTGCGAACCATAGTGGGCTTCAATAGTAAGTGGTGCGTTATAAAGTGCTGCTATCAGATACTGCCTCACATTTCTGATATCCGTTGTATTTCGCTTCAGGGAATCAATTACATAAGCGATATGCTCATACCTCAGGTTGTAAAACTGCTTTTTTACAACCTCCGAAGGCTTCCTGGCTCCTCCAATCGTGTAATACTCTGATTTTTCCATGAGTACATCCACCATAAGATCAGCTATCTGGTTGATCAGATTAAAGTCATACGGATATCGTTCACAAAGAGTGTTGATATCAATATTGTCATGGACAGTTATTATGCATTTATCAATAAAATCAATATCCTCTTTTCTCTTCTCATCGTTTCTTATCGTCTCCTGTCTTGGAGAGACCTGTCTCTTAGGCGGATATATTTTGATGAGATTAGAAGAGATAAGATTTTCTTTTTCAGTATTAATAAAATCAGTATTATTATTCTCAGTATTAATACATTCCGTTTTTTGGAATTCTTGGGTTCTGCTTTCTGGAATTTCAGGGCTCCTATTTTGAGAATTCTTGTTTTCGTAATTCTCATTTCCAGAATTCTCATTTTGAGCTGATGCCTTAGGTCTTTTACACTTTACTTCATTCGAAAGAATCTTCTTCACATAAATAAGCTGTGCTTTCCCCTGCCCTTTATTATTTTTTTCTATAAGTCCAACGTCAGACAGCTGTTTTAATGTATTACAGGCCTTGGTGTTTGCACATCCAAGAGTCTTAACTATCTCAGCAATTGTGAAAACAATATAGACTCTTCCGTATTTATCAAACCATTCATGTTCCACCGACAGACTCATTCTGTCCAAAAGAAGTCCATAAAGGATTTTTGCATCGCTTGTCAGATCCTTAAATCTGTCATCAGTAAATAGAAGCTTAGGAACCCTTATAAAACTGAACAGATCCGCTTCCTGCCCATAAAAATATTCAAAATCCGCCATTTTAATCAATTCCTCTTTTCATCAAGTATCTTACGTGTACACCAGCCGATACACGGCTGGCCTACACTGTAAGGGCAATTTTCAATACACTTATAACGCGGTTTCTTTTTAGGTGTCACAAGGTAATAACATGCATCTCTTGTACACTCCCCTTTATTAGTTCCCCAGTAACAGTATTTGCAGCTCCAGGGTTTATCCTCCGCGTACTTTTCCATCAGATTGCTTCGCCTCCACGATCCTTGTGAGGCTTGGAAAATTCCTTGATCTTGTCATCCTTAGCCAAATCTGCCTCTTTTGAAGCTGTCCTTTCTTCAAATTTCTCAGCCAGCTCAAATATCTTTGCCTCCGCATCATAGTGATAAACGCTGTCTGTAAGCTGATCTGTAGGATCAACTGTTGTCGCATTTACCTCTCTTACCATGTTTTCAAGGCTTGTTGTATCAAACTTCCCATTATCAGGTATGATCAGCACCTCATGTATACTACTGGGTAAAATAAAGAAGCTTCCTCCGACTCTGTCTGCAGCTTGATCCATAAAATTCTGATACGCAAGAACACCTGCACCATGCACATTTCCTTCTACGGATGCCACAAACATCCGCTCCTGCTCAGGTGGAATATTAAGACCGAGCATTTCCAGGTCATCAACTCCCATCTGCTTTGCAAGTACCTCTCCCATGCCTTCAATAACAAGAGGTCTTATCTCCGGAGCATTCTTAAGCGCATCCTCATGAAGCTGTTCTGCAGTTATTCCGTAATTATCGAGAAGCTGATTTGTCACAAGAATTGATCCGGTACCTGCCTGTGTATCCCCAAGAACAAATCTGTATACAACCGCCATGTCCTCGATATCCTTATGGGGCACTGTTTCAAGCAAGTCCTTGTTTCTTTCAGCAGATACAACCTCAACAGCAAGCTTGTCTTTCATGCTGTCATAGTCCTTAAATGCTTCCAGATTAAAATCCGGTCTGTTACTCAATGCATTGTCAGCCACTTCTGCAGCATCTTTTACAATGTCTTCAAAATCCTTTCCATCCTCATATTCCTCATAAAGTTTTGTGATATTGAGGTTTACCCCGATGATGCTATCCTCGGGTTTAACTGTGAGCGCATCATAAGTCTCATTCATCTTCTCTACTGTTCTTGTTTCAACAGTAACCTCGGAGCCTGATCTAGCCTCCATCTGTTCCTTAACATCATTTGCAAGATTTTCCTTGAACTCTTCGTAGTTCATCCTGTGTCCTCCTGTGAATTGAATTTATTTGCACCCATTTTGGGGCATAGAAAAAGAGCAATCGTTCTTTTTCAAGAACAACTGCTCTTTATGTAAAATCCTTATTCAATTCGGATGAAGTATTCCTATTATTATATTGGGGTAAGTCCGGGGTAAAACCAGTTTTTTCATATCTAAAAACGCCTTAAAATCTAGGCTTTTTCACATTTTCCACAAACTATGCCGTGGCAGACGAATAGTATCTTTATCATATCGTTTTTCCTTGTTTTATCAGGGCTTAGACACCTTTTTCATTTTCATT
>CAMVLM010000089.1 GCA_947168335.1 uncultured Butyrivibrio sp.
CCTGCGTGGGAGTGCGCACATCTTCAGGTGATGTTATCAGAGCTTCGGAAGTTGTTTCAGCAGTGGGCCGCGAAGGAGCAGACTGGTTCAGAGCACAGTGTGAGGAAATCGGTATCGAAACAAAACCCGGAACCGTTGATGTGGGTGTGAGGGTTGAGGTAAGAGACGAGGTTATGCAGAGTCTTAATGAGAACCTCTATGAGGCAAAGCTTATTTACCACACACCTACTTTTGATGATAAGGTAAGAACATTCTGTACCAATCCTTCAGGTGAAGTTGCAACAGAGTATTATGAGGGAGGACTTGCTGTTGTAAACGGCCATGCCTATAAGAGCAAAGAATATAAGACAAACAATACAAACTTTGCACTTCTGGTGTCCAAGAATTTTACAAAGCCCTTCAAGACACCTATTGAATATGGTAAAAAGATCGCAGAGCTTGCCAATATGCTCTGTGATGGAAAAATACTGGTTCAGACTTACGGCGACTTCAAGAGAGGACGCAGAACAAATGAGGAGAGAATCGCAAGGAATAACCTTTTGCCAACCCTTAAGGATGCTGTTCCCGGAGATCTTTCACTTGTTTTTCCTCACAGAATAATGGTTGATCTTGATGAGATGATCCAGGCTCTTGATAAGGTAACTCCCGGAATCGCATCTGAAGAGACACTTCTTTATGGTGTAGAAGTGAAATTTTACTCAAATAAGGTTATAGTAAATAAGGACTTTGAAACCAGTATAAAGAATCTGCGTGCGATTGGAGACGGAGCAGGAATCACAAGAGGCCTGCAGCAGGCCAGTGCCAACGGACTTAAGGTTGCCCGCAGCATTTTAGAAAAGATGGGAAATAAATGACTTATAGATTTTTGCGAAAAATATTAGCCGGGGTGATGTTGTCATCCGTGCTGTTATCTTCCGGCTGCGGATCTTTGAGCAATACCAAGGTGGTTCTTACAACAGGATTTTCTGACAATGAGCTTTTCAGAATAGAGGATCTGACCTGTACGCTTCCGGAATTTATGGTTTACCTTGTAAATTCACAGAATGGTTATGTGCAGGGATTCGGAAGTGAGATACTTGGAGTGAGCGTGGGAAATGCCACAATGGAGGACAGTATCAAGAATAACTGTCTTGCCACTATAGCCCAGGTTAAAGCAATGAATCTTCTTGCGGCAGAAAACGGGATTGAACTTACTGAGGCGGAAGAAAGCCAGGTGGCAGCAGCTGCTGATGAATATTATTCATCCCTGAGCGCTGAAGAAATAGAAGCTATGAAAGGTATAACAGCGCAGGAAATAGAAGTGCTTTATAAGGAATATGCAACCGCCAACAAGCTCTATGAGTACATCATAAGAGACATCAATCCGGAGATCAGTGATGATGAGGCCAGAACAATAACTGTTGAGCAGATTGTTTTAAATACCTGGAAGCTTGATTCATTGGGCGAGAAGGTTGCGTTATCGGATTCTGACAAGAAGACTGTTTATAATACCGCGAGACAGATATTGCAGCAGCTGCATGACGGAACTGACTTTGACGTTCTGATCGAGCAGTACAATGAGGCTGATGAAGGCACTGTTTCCTTTGGTAAAGGCGAAGTTGATGAGAAGCTGGAAGAGGCTGCATTTAATCTTGATACAGGCGAGATCAGCGGTATCATTGAAACGGACAGCTCTTACGTGATACTTAAGTGTGTCAGCACTTTTAACAGGCAGGAGACTGAGGCCAATAAGGTCAGAATCGTGGAGGAGAGGAAAAGAGAAGTATTCGGTCAGCAATACGATGTTTTCATTTCCGGTCTGTCTAAGGTCATGAATAACAATCTCTGGAAAAAGATAAAACTTGAGGATTCTGAGAATGTAAAAACCACTTCATTTTTTGAAGTGTATAACAAGCATTTTGTAACGGAGTAAAAAATAAGGCTGTGATGCAACCGGCATCACAGCCTTTAATGAATAATATTAGTAATTATAAAGGTGTTTGATCTTTGTCTTCTTTAATGTGGTCTTCATCTTTGCATAGAAGGTTCCCTTAATGGTACTATTTTTTATTGTAACCTTGGAACCGGAGAAGTTGCCGGCATCGCCACCGAAGGTGCACTTGCTGATTGTAACATTTTTAGCTACCACCTGATTATTGCCACTGTTGTGATAGGGATTGATGATCTGGAATGCGAAGAAGTTATTGTCCACTCCTGATCTTACGCAGGTAACTGTTGTATTTTTGATGGTGATCTTGTTGCAGATCTGATTCTTTTTTACATAGCCGCCATTTGTGTTTGGCTCGATATTGATACCGCACTGGGGCTGAAGGCCATTGGCCTTTTTGATCTTGCAGCTGTCTATTGTTACATTGTCTGCGTCAACTATGGCTATGTTGTTACGGCCGTTGTTTGAAACGGTGCAGTTCTTGATGTAAATCTGTTTGCAGCCAAGGAGGTTGTCTGTGTCACTCATGGTACCGAGGTAGATTCCGTCTGTTACATTGTCTTTTATGATCATGTTTTCAAGACGGATATTCTGGGCATCTCTGATGTTCACACCGAAGCAGTCCTCATTAAGACCGCCGCCGTGAGACTTTCTCTCACCATGGATCTGGCCGCCTTTGATAACAACATTCTTGCAGGCTTTTATTCCCACAACAGCATATCTTTTATAGTTGTTTCCCTTTACTTTGAAGATAGTGTTTTTGCTCATTGAAAGAGTGACATTATCCTTTAACTCAATGCCAACACCATACAATGGTTCAAGTGTAATGTTGAAGGTACCTCTTGGGAATGTTATGGTACCGCCACCTGCTTCAGAAACGTCTCTAATAGCATTATTAATTGCTTCGCGGTCGTCCTTTGAATCATTGGGGATTGCACCAAATTCGGTTATACTTACAGTTGTTGCGGCTTTTGCTTCAAATGAATTAGCAGGAACAGCAGTTGCTATCACAGGTACTGCCAGTGCCGCGCCAAGGATAATCGATAAAGCTTTATTTTTTTTGAACATTTTTACCCTCCATCCATAAGAAAAACACATTTTTGTATTACAATAAAATGTACTTTTATTATAATCCTTATAATATGAGGCCACTAGTAAACTTTATATAAACAAGGAATATTATATCAGGGGAGTGCTTTATGAGAAAAGAAATTGTTTGGGGTTCCGTGATAAAAACTGTTTTTGCCATGTGTGCGGTGATGGTATTTTTTGGACCTGCCGGGACACTGAAGGTAAGCGCCAAGGACGTCAATGTAAAAAACTACGGAGCCGTTGCCGATGATAAAATGGATGACACTGACGCTTTTAATGCAGCCATTGAAACAGCGGGTAAGACCGGAGGCGGAACAGTCAGAGTCCCGGCCGGAAGGTACTATATATCCGCATCCCCGGCTATAAACGAGGGAATCTGCATGTGGAGCAATGTAAAGCTTCTTATGTCACCAAATACAATACTTCAGGTCAGACCCAACCCATATGAAACATATCATGTAATTAATGTCTTTGGGGTTACCAACGTAGATATTGTCGGAGGACAGATACGAGGCGAGAGATACAGGCATCAGGGAACAACCGGCGAGTATGGAATGGGAATACGTGTCAGGGACAGTAAAAATGTCCTGATTCAGAATGTCACCATTAAGGACAACTGGGGAGATGGCATCTATCTTGGAACCATGAATGACTATGACAGTTTGTACGGCTGCAGTAAAGTGACAATTAAGGGTTGCACAATTTCAAACAACAGAAGAAACAACATAACAATAGCAGATGCAAACCTTGTAAATATTGAAAACTGCGTCATCAAAAATGCCAATGGTATAGCGCCTCAGTGCGGAATTGATATCGAACCCAATGTCCAGGATGGAGGATTTATCCAGGAAAATCAGGTGTGCAAAAGTATCAATATCAAAAATACAAAGATCACCTGTGTAAAAAGCGGAAATACAAAAGGTGAATATTTCGCACTTATGATAATCAATAACTGGTTTTCAATTGGAAAAAACAAGACGGTTGCTGAGAACGTCAAGATCGATAACTGCAATCTCGGTGGTTATGTGGGCAATTACTCCGGGAAAAACGTTTCTATGAGAAAAACCAACATAAAGGGAACCTTTATTTACCTCAGAAATACTAAATTCAAAAACTGTAAGGTAAAGAAAAAAGAGAGATGGAACGGATAAAAGCAGACTTGTTAGCACTCATTTTAAATGAGTGCTAATTTTTTATTGACTTTTACCTTTAGCGGTCTTAAACTCATATTTGTGGGTATTCTATATTCACTATAACAAAGTATGATTACGCAGATTTTCTGCGATTAAGTTATGGAGGCAATACAAATGGAGAAAAAAGGTAATCTTTCAATCAATTCTGAGAACATGTTTCCGATCATAAAGAAATGGTTGTATTCAGATCATGATATTTTTTACAGAGAAGTAGTATCAAATGCATGCGATGCTATTACCAAGATCCGCAAGATGGATATGATGGGAGAGTACACTCTGCCCGATGGATTTAAGCCCCGTGTTGATATCATTCTTAATGATAAGGACAAGACTATTAAGATTAAAGATAATGGTATCGGTATGACAGCAGAGGAGGTTGAGGAGTACATCAATCAGGTAGCTTTTTCCGGTGCTACTGATTTCCTTAACAAATATAAGGATAAGGCCAATGCAGATCAGATAATCGGTCACTTCGGACTTGGTTTCTACTCAACATTTATGGTTTCTGATTATGTAGAGATCGATACTCTTTCATATAAATCAGATGCAGCATCTGTACACTGGACATGCGATGGCGGTTCAGACTTTGAGATGAATGACGGTGATAAGAAGGAAGTGGGAACAACCATCACTCTTCACCTTTCAGATGATTGTCTTGAATTCTGTAATGAGTATAAGGCACGCGAAGTTGTTGAGAAATACTGCTCATTCATGCCTTATGAGATCTATCTCTCAAGAGAAAATGAGGAAGGCACCGAGACCATCAATGAGTCCGAGAAGCGCGAGGATGATGTTGTAATCGAGGTAATCGAGCCTGAGAAGAAAGAAGAAGCTAAAGCTGACTCAGAAAAGGAAGGCGAAGCTGCTGAAGAGAAGCAGGAGGAAAGAAAGCTTAAGATCCGCAGAAGACCTCAGCTTATAAATGATACACATCCTCTTTGGGCTAAGACTCCCAAGGATTGCACAGATGAGGAGTACAAGGAATTCTACAGAAAGGTATTCCGCGATTACAAGGAGCCTCTTTTCTGGATTCACCTCAACATGGATTATCCCTTCAACTTAAAGGGTATTCTGTACTTCCCTAAGATCAACATGGAATTTGAATCTGCAGAAGGTGTTATAAAGCTTTATAACAACCAGGTTTTCATTGCTGATAACATTAAGGAAGTTATTCCTGAATATCTTATGCTTCTTAAGGGTGTTATTGACTGTCCTGATCTGCCTCTTAACGTTTCAAGAAGTGCACTTCAGAATGATGGTTTTGTTAAGAAGATTTCTGATTACATCAGTAAGAAGGTTGCAGAGAAGCTTGCAGGTCTTTGCAAGACTGATAAAGAAAACTATGATAAATACTGGGAGGACATCTCTCCTTTCATTAAGTACGGCTGCTTAAAGGATGACAAGTTCTGCGAGAAGATGAATGATTACATCCTCTTCAAGAATCTTGATGGCAAATACCTTACACTTCCCGAGGCACTTCAGATCAATAAGGAAGCCGAAGAGGCTGCCAAGTCTGAAGCAACTGATGAGAACGGCAATAAGATTGAAGCAGATGTTCTTGATGCTGACGGCAATCCTGTTGATTCTGATGAAAACAAGGATTCCGCTGACAAGGCAGAGGACGATAAGGAGAAGGAACCCCGCACAATCTATTATGTAACTGATGAACAGCAGCAGAGCCAGTACATCAACATGTTTAAGGCTCAGAACATGGAAGCCTTCATCCTGAACCACAACATAGATGTTCCTTTCATTCAGCAGCTTGAGTCCAAGAATCAGGACATCCGTTTCCAGAGAATAGATGCTGATCTGACAGATACCTTCAAGAGCAAGACTTCCAAGAAGGCTGCGAAGGAATTTGAAGAGATTGAGAAGAACATCGGTGAGAAGATGAAGAAAGCACTTAAGAATGAGCAGCTTGTTGTTAAGGTTGAGAAGCTCAAGGATAAGAAGATTTCTTCAATGCTTACTGTATCAGAGGATACACGCCGTATGCAGGATATGATGAAGATGTATGCAGCAAACGGCATGATGATGGGTGACCTTGGAATGGGTGGACAGACACTTATTCTCAACGCAAATCATCCGCTTGTAAAATATGTAATGGATAACGAGGAAGGTGAGAATGTAAGCACAATCTGCGAGCAGCTTTATGATCTTGCCCGCATTCAGAATGCTCCTCTAGATGCCGAAGCTATGACCAAATTTGTTCAGCGAAGCAACGACATCATGATGCTCCTTGCCAAGTAACATCAAGCAAAACCAAATACTGAGGACCGGCTCGCCGGTCCTTTTGTTGTATAAAGAAACCTTACGAATTCGTAAGATTCGCCCACCAGCCTTGTCGCTTTTAGTGATTTATGTTAAAGTAGCCCTAATTGTTGCACAAATGGTAATTGTGCATATTATTTGTCGAAATTTTTAGATAATACATTTACGGAGGAAAAAATGCCGGTACTTGTAGATGTGCAGGATATTTGTAAGATTTATAATCCCGGAGAAAATGAAGTAAGAGCCCTTGATCATGTCAGCCTCTCCATTGATAAGGGAGAGTTTGTGGCAATCATTGGCCAGTCCGGTTCAGGTAAATCAACACTTATGAATATGCTTGGATGCCTTGATACACCCACCAGTGGAAAATATTATCTGAACGGAGTCGATGTTTCTCATATGACTGATGATGAGCAGTCTGACGTAAGAAACAGAGAGATTGGATTTATTTTCCAGGGATTTAATCTGATACAGTCTCTGACAGCAATCGAAAATGTAGAGCTGCCGCTGATGTACAGAGGAGTTGCCAAGAAAACCAGAATGGAGTTGTCCAAAGCTGCTCTTGAGAATGTAGGCCTGGGACACAGAATGGATCACAAACCAAATGAGCTTTCAGGTGGCCAGCAGCAGAGAGTTGCAATTGCCAGGGCTATAGCTCAGGCACCGCCCATACTTCTTGCAGATGAGCCAACAGGTAATCTGGACAGCGGATCAAGTAAGGAAATAATAAACACAATTAAAAAGCTGCATGGTGAAGGCAGAACGGTCATACTTATTACTCACGATCCCGGTATTGCAAAACAGGCAAAAAGAATTATCACTATTAGTGATGGCAAGATTGCCAGTGATGAAATAAATCCAGATTATATACCGTAATTATTTGTTTTGCCGGTTATACATATAGACGTTTTTACTTAGAAGAAAAATACTTGGAGGAGTAGGAATGAACTTATTTAAGAAAAAGAAGACAGAGGAAAATGCTTCCATAGAAACTATTGTGCCCAAGAAAAAGAAGGGTATCAAAAAATGGATTGCACTTGGCGTTGTCGTTGTGCTTGCAGGATTGTATATCTTTTCATCCATACAGAAAAAGAATGCGCCTTTGCCGGTAACAACAGCGCAGGTAATGAGAGGTGACATAGAGGAGATTATTTCCATAAGCGGAAATGTAACATCCAATGAGACAAAGAGTTATTTCGCTGAGGTTACAGCTCCTATTGAAACTCTTGATCTTTCAACCGGTGATCGTGTTGAAAAAGGTGATATCCTGTACGCATACAATGTTGAAGATCTTTCAAAGGCGAAGAAACAGGCTGAGCTGACTCTTGCCCAGGCTAATGGCAATTACAGTGGCAGTCTTGAGAAGAACAGGAAGGCAACTGACAAGCTTTCCGGCAACAGCATTACTGATATCAATAACAGACTTGATGAGATTACTGCTGAGATAGATGCTCTCAATGATAAGATTACAGAGAAAACAAGTAGGATGAACCAGACTCTGACAGATCTTCAGAAGACCATGCAGGATGTGGATCAGAACGGTGTTTCAGATTCTTATGACGCGGCACAGAATAACAATAATCCAAACGAGCGTAAAACAGAGGATGGAACACAGATGTCCCTGGAGATTCAGAACGCTATTTCTGATGTTACATATGCAATAAGTAACGATCCTGAGATCACGGAATGGAACAGGCAGGTCAGAGCACTTAATGAGGAAAAAGCTGAACTTAGTGAGCAGGCATCAGCAGAAATGAGTGCTCTTACATCAGGAGAAAAGACTGCTATGGAAGCTCAGAGAGAGCTTACAGAACTTGAGAGTAATTCGACTATCAGCGATATCGAAAATTTAGAGAATGGAATAACGGCTGACTTTGGCGGAGTTGTTACTGAGGTAGCTACAGAGAAAGGTGCCACAGTTACTGCAGGTGCCAAGATTATGACCATTGCAAGCACAGAGGATGTTCGCGTTGATATAAAAATCTCAAAAGCCGATCTTGGAAAGGTTAAAGAGGGTCAGAAGGTAGACATTACTATAAATGGCAATGACTACGAAGGCGAGGTTACCAAGATTTCAGGTACTGCTACAAACAACGCCAGCGGAGTGCCTGTTGTAGATGGACAGATCAAAATCAATAATCCCGATGATAGGATTATTCTTGGTGTAGAATCAACTAATAAGATTCATGCTCAGAAGTCAGAAAACGCAATTGTCATCCCCTATGAGTATATTGGAACAGATTCCGAAGGCGACTTTGTAATGCTTATAGAAAACGGTGTACTTACAAGAAGAGATGTTACCGTAGGACTTACAACCACAACTGATGCTGAGATTACAGAAGGACTTTCAGAGGGTGAAAACATAGTAGCCGCTGATGTGTCTACTTTAACTGAAGGCACAGCTGCTATAGCGATTGGAGAATAATAATCAGTCATGGATAAATTTCTTGAATATCTTGAAAGTGCCATGAAAAATATTCGCAGCAATAAGATGAGAACAGGTCTTACCATGCTGGGAATCATAATAGGTATCGCATCGGTTATTGCGGTAGTCACTATAGGAAACGGTATGTCCGCTTATGTTTCAGGTGAAGTTAATGCTTTGGGCGGAAATGTCGCTGCTGTTTATCTTGATACCAGCATTACCTCAGATTTGTTTACGGATGAGGACCTGAGGGTGCTTAAGGAGGACTTTCCTGAACTTTTAGGTGCAAGCTTTTCAGTTGGAAGTTATGGGTTTGCGGCCGGAAGAAAAGGAACCTTTGATTCAATTGTCTATGGCGCAACAGCGGATTATAAATATAGCGTTGGAACCAAGATTAAGACCGGAACATATTTTACAGAGGATCAGGTGGATTCTGCCGCAAGAGTGTGTGTCCTGATGGAAAATGATGCAAAGCATCTGTTTGGTACTACTGATGCCATAGGTAAGACAGTCCAGGTATCTGTTGAAGGCAGGACCATAGAACTCGAAGTAATAGGCATAAAAGAAAACTGGAGCGAAATGATTTCCACTATGATGGAGCTTGATGGTTACAGAGCCATGATAGAAATGCCACTTACAACCTTTGGTAATGCTTTTGGCTATTATGTCAATGACTTTGGAAGTATTGAGATATACTGGCCTCAGAATCAGTCGGAATCAATCGTAAGTACAATCGTGAAATACTTCGAAAACAGAAAGGGGCTTAGAGGACAGAACGCAGTTCAGTATCAGAGCATGAGTGATGTATCCTCTCAGGTTAATTCTGTAATGAATGCCATTACTGTGTTTATTACTCTGGTTGCTGCCATATCGCTTCTGGTAGGCGGTATCGGAGTCATGAACATCATGCTGGTTTCCGTAACCGAGAGAACCAGAGAAATCGGTATAAGAAAATCCATAGGAGCAAGAACCAAAGCGATTATGGTGCAGTTTTTGGCAGAGTCTTCCATTATATCTCTTATGGGAGGTATTGTTGGCGTAATTGTTGGAATAATCGGTGCCAAAATAGGCGGGTATTTTTTGAAATTTGATGTTTTTGTAGATCCTTCGACGGTTATAATCGCCACAGTTTTTTCCACAGGAGTAGGACTGTTCTTCGGAATCTATCCTGCAAGAAAAGCTGCGAAACTTAAGCCTATTGATGCGCTTTCAAGACGATGAAATGAGTGTTCGTAATTATCGGATTCGAATCTGAAAACATATAGAGGTAGATTTTGTGGAATATCTAAAAAGTGCTTTATCCAGTATAAAACAAAATAAGGGAAGATCTTTTCTGACGATGCTGGGTATCATCATAGGAATCGCATCCGTAATAGTGATTTTGTCTATTGGTAATGGAATGAAAAGCTATGTGAATTCAAGCCTTGATGATATGACAAACGGTGCAGTCACTATCGAGATAAATCAGAAGAAGACAGACAGATATCTTACACCTCAGAATCTTACAACCATCGAGGAAGCAATATCTGAAATCTATGGAGTATCCACTTCTTTTTCTACATATGGAGAAATCCATCTTAAAGAGGATCACATTGTAAATCTTCTGGGCGGAATGCCGGTTATGGAGAGAGAACTTTCTGACGGTATTTATAAGGGGCATTTTTATAAAAAAGATGATGTAGATGCGGCAAGAGCTGTTGGCATTATGGATCAGAGCTCTGCTATCATGATTTTTGGTACGGATGATGTGATTGATAAAAGTGTTGAAATTTCTTTCGGTGGACGGTCAATAGAGATTACAATAATCGGCGTAGCCAAAAGTGATGAGGAAGCGCTTGCGAATGCCAGAAAGGCCAGACAAAGCGGAGAAACAGCATACTATTATCACAGTATTTATGTTCCCTATACTCTTGTCACTCAAAAACTGGGACTTAATGATGAGAGAATTACCAGCTATAAGATTTATACGCATCCCGGAACGGCGGATGAAGCAGCACTCAGGGCAAAATCAGTTACCGAGAATCTTCTTAACCTCAGGGGCGAAGGTGCGGTATCCATTCAGTCCTTTGCCAGCATGGCAGGGATGTATAACAATATCCTCAATGTGGTAACACTGGTTGTTGCTCTTATTGCAGCAATTTCCCTTGTGGTTGGCGGTATTGGTGTTATGAATATCATGACGGTTACTGTTACTGAAAGGACAAGGGAGATAGGTATAAGAAAATCTTTGGGAGCAAGGACTTCTTATATACTTTTACAGTTCCTTACCGAATCAGCTGTAATTACTCTGATCGGTGGTTCGATCGGCATGCTTATGGGATTTATTTTCACCAAGATTGCAGAGCAGTTTATGTCATTTCCACCTGTCATAAGCCCAATGAACGTTCTGCTTGTCGTTGCAATTTCGACTGCAGACGGATTGTTTTTCGGGATCTATCCTGCAAGACGTGCAGCTAAATTGGATCCTATCGAGGCTCTCAGACAGGAATAAATCTTATGCAAAAAGCTATGATACGGGGCGAATTAACCTAATCATAGGTGTGTAAAATATGATATAATTAGAGGCGATAATCTAATTTTTGGGGATTCATCCAGTGAAAAGTGTTATTGATCGCCTTTTAAACGGGCAATTTGAATATAATGAAAGATCACTCAGCTTTTCCATACCTCGCCTGGAACTGAACATTAAGCCGGGAGAGGTATGTGAGGGCTCTTTTGTGCTGCACGGACCTACTGACAGGGCTGTTCAGGGGAATATTTTCTCTTCTGAGACGAGAATGCAGATTCTTACTGCCAGATTTTCAGGTGCTGAGTTTGAGGTTGCATACAGATTTGATGGCACAGGTCTTTGCGCAGGTGATGTTTTAAAGGGCGATTTCAGCGTGATATCCAATCAGGGTGAGTATCAGCTCCCCTTTGTGGTTAATGTTGAAATCAGCCATGTAATGTCCAGTATGGGGCCTATCCGCAATATGTTCCATTTTGTGAACCTTGCCAAGACCAACTGGGATGAAGCAAAAAAGCTGTTCTATTCCGATGAGTTCATAGAAGTTTTCACAGGCAATGAAAGTGAATATGAGAGTCTGTACAGAGGTCTTTCAGCGATACCCATGTCTGAAGCCAATATGGAAGAGTATCTTATTTCCATTGGAAAGAAACAGGCCATAACCTATATTCCTGACAGAACCAAAATTGAGATAGACAATCCTACAGGTGTTTCAGAGCATACTGTAATGATTGCAAGGAACGGCTGGGGATATACGGATCTTGAAGTTGTCTTTGACGGGGATTTTATTTCCGCGGACAGAACAGCTCTTACAGATCATGATTTTCTCGGGAACAACTGCTATTACAAGTTTTATATAGACGCAGAGAAGCTTCATGACGGTAATAATTACGGGCAGATTATTTTAAACAGTGCGTATAACAGCATAAGTATACCTGTGACAGTGAGAGTTAATCTGGGGGTAGAACATCTTTCCAGCGCTGCCATGGATAAAAAGAAGCTTATCGTCAGTCTTGTAAAGCTTTATGAGGATTTCCGCAGTAAAAAGATTGGCTCAAGAGCATGGCTCACAGAAAGCGGTAAGCTTGTCAACAAAATGAACGCTTTGGATCCTCATGACAGGGCATTCAGACTTTATACGGCACAGTATCTTATTACCGCATCAAGAGAGTCTGAAGGAAAATGGATTCTTGATCAGCTGGGACCTCAGCTTGAGGATGAGGCTACGGGAGATGATACTCTTTACTGTTATTATCTGTATCTGACCACTCTTATCAGCAGAGAAGAGGATGTAATAAATGAGGTTTCCAGGCGAATGGAGGGAATCTATTCCAGAAACCCGGATAACTGGCGTATAGCATGGCTTCTTTTATATATTTCGGAGAGTTATGTGTCCAGTCCGACCAGCAGATGGCTTTTGCTGGAGGAGCAGTTTGAGCATGGATGCAGAAGCCCGATTTTTTATCTGGAAGCTCTCAATGTAATGGCTGATACTCCCACTATGCTGTCAAAGCTTGGTGAGTTTGAGATACATGCACTTGAATATGGTGCGAAAAAGAGAATACTTGAGCCTACTGTGATGGATCAGGTTATTTATCTTGCTCTCAGGGAAAAGAAATATAACGAGCGCATTTTAAGACTCCTTATGGCATGCTATGAATTCAGACAGGACA
>CAMVLM010000090.1 GCA_947168335.1 uncultured Butyrivibrio sp.
CTTGAAGTACTTGCATTTGCCGCTGCAAGTTTGGCTGCCTCCGCTTCCTGCTTCTTTTTGGCCTCTGCCGCCTCCTTGGAAGCCGCTGCCTCCGCAGCCTTGGCAGTATCCTTTACTTCCTTCTGCTTAGCATCTATCTTTGACTGAAGCTCTCTTATCTGTGATGTCTGCTGCTGCAACTGTGCAGTGTATACTGCAGCATCCTGTTTGGCCTTCGCCAGCTGGACATCAAAATTAGCATACTCTTTTTTGTACTTGGCTATAACGGACTCAGTGTATGACTGCTGTTCCTTAAGCTCATACTCGGATGTTTCCAGCTCTGACATGGCCTCAGCCAGCTCCTCGCCGTATGCCTCCGCAGCATTTTTTGTCTGAACATATTCAGTGAGCTTATTCCTGTCATATTCATACAAAGACTCAGCATAACCCGCCTTATTCAGCAGATCATTAAAGCTCTGAGCCTGTAAAAGAAGCTCCGCATATGAAAGTTCACCCTTCTCATACATATACTTGATTCGAAGCTTCATGGCGCTATATAAAGCGTCCTCCTGAGCCTTTGCCTCATCATATTCCTTCTGGGTCTCTTCTATCTTGATCTGCGTATTGGCAATATCTGCCTGAATAAGATCAATACTGGCAAGAAGCCCCACCAGTTCTTCCTTGGCTGCATTCAGACCTTCTGTTATCTCAGCCTGCTCACTTTGAATCTCACTGATATTGCTGTTTGCATTATCAAGTCCGCTCTGGCTCTGAGCCTTCTGGGACTCAATATCATTCTGCTTCTTCTCAAGTTCTTTCTGCTGTTTTTCCAGTTCCTTCTGCTGCTTCTTCAATTCCTGACTGGTACTGGCCAAAGCACCGCTTCCGGAATTCCCAAGCATTGAAGCCATCAAAACAATGCATAACAGTCTTTTTATATTCTTGCTATTTATTCTATGTCTCATCAATTCCCCGTAACCAAAACTTTTTCATAATACGAATACAAATTCATCTATTATTATAGCACAGTATTCCCCTTTTACATTGTTGTTAATGATGTTACTATTATTCAGTAATAATCAAAATAATCCATTTAGGAATCGTGAAGATGCAAACCAACACTGCTACCAAAAAAATTAAAGTCTGCATGATAGTACAGGATCCTGCTGTAAAAGGCGGTATTGCAGCCGTTATCAGCGGCTATTATAACAGCCGTTTGGAAAAAGAATGCGATATAACATATGTAGAATCTTATCGCGATGGTTCAAAATTCCAAAAGCTCACCAAGGCTCTTTCTGCATATCATCAGTTCAGAAAAACTCTGAAAAACAACACTCCGGATGTGGTACACGTTCACTCATCATTCGGACCAAGTTTTTTCAGAAAATATCCCATTATAAAAATGGCAACAAACCGAGGCATCCCCGTGGTGAACCACATTCACGGATCCGCACTGGATGAGCTTTACACCAACGCTCCCACCTGGAAACGCAGAATGGTTGAAAAATGCTATAACAGCTGCAGCAGACTCATTGTGCTGTCTGAGGAATGGAAGAAAAAACTGTCTGTCATAGTTCCGGCAGATAAGATTGAAGTGGTTCCAAACTATTGCAAACTCTATGAAGACACAACCACAGAATCTGCAATGGAGCAGCGCTTTAAAAAGAGACAGATTTTGTATCTTGGGCGCTTTGACAACCTTAAGGGCGTAATAGATATTCCCGACATAGCAGCTATAGTAAAAAAGGATTTCCCTGATGTTACCTTTATTCTGGCAGGTTCAGGAGAGACTGAACCCGTGGAGAAGAAAATAAAGGATATGAACCTTGAGGAAACCGTAAATCTCCCGGGATGGATAAGGGGTGATGAGAAGGACAAACTCCTCAGGGAAAGCGCAATTTTCCTCCTTCCCTCCCATATGGAGGCCATGCCAATGTCTATACTGGAAGCAATGGGATATGCACTTCCCATCGTATCAACTGAAGTAGGCGGAATCCCACGTGTAGTAAGCAAAGACGTAAACGGCAAGCTTTACCGGCCCCAGGATTCAGCGTCCATGGCAAAAGGGATAATAGAATACCTCTCAGATCTGAGCCTTTGGAAAAAAGCAAGCCAGGCCAGTTTTGACATTGCGAAAGAAAGCTACAGTTTCGATTCACACATAGATAGAATTGAAAAAATATACAGCAGCGTAGCAAAATAAAAATCCTGCGCTGAAAGACAAAATTTCAAACACAAATTAAAGTACAAAAAGCCCTGACCTTAAATGCCATAAGCATTTCGGATCAGGGCTTAATATTTTTACTTATTCAAATTCATCAGAAACATCTACGGATTACAGATCGCAGTTACCTACAGTTCTGGGGAATGACTCAACGTCACGAATGTTACCCATACCTGTGAGGTACATTACGCAGCGCTCAAATCCAAGACCGAATCCTGCATGTCTGACTGAACCGTAGCGACGAAGATCAAGATAGAACTGATAATCCTCTTTCTTAAGTCCGAGCTCATCCATTCTCTTCTCAAGAGTCTCAAGATCATCCTCTCTCTGGCTTCCGCCGACGATCTCACCGATTCCGGGAACAAGACAGTCTGCTGCTGCAACAGTCTTACCGTCATCATTAAGCTTCATATAGAATGCCTTGATTTCCTTCGGATAATCTGTAACGAATACAGGCTTCTTAAATACCTTCTCTGTGAGGTATCTCTCATGCTCTGTCTGAAGATCGCTGCCCCATTCTACCTTATAGTCAAACTCGTCATTGTGCTCTTTGAGGATTTCAATTGCCTCAGTGTAAGTGATACGGCCAAACTCACTGTTTGCAACATGCTGAAGTCTCTCAATAAGGCCCTTATCAACAAATGAGTTGAAGAACTCCATCTCAGCAGGAGCATTCTCAAGTACGTAGTTGATAACATACTTAAGCATAGCTTCTGCAGTGTCGCAATCATCCTTAAGATCAGCAAAACACATCTCAGGCTCAATCATCCAGAACTCTGCTGCATGACGTGTTGTATTTGAGTTCTCAGCACGGAATGTAGGTCCGAATGTATAAACATTCTTAAAAGCAAATGCATATGTCTCAACATTAAGCTGACCTGAAACAGTAAGGTTAACAGGCTTTCCAAAGAAATCCTTAGTGTAATCAACCTGTCCGTCCTCAGTCTTGGGAACATTGTTGAGATCCATGGTTGTTACCTGGAACATCTCACCTGCACCCTCACAGTCACTTCCTGTGATAAGAGGAGTGTGAACATAAACGAAGCCTCTCTCCTGGAAGAATGAGTGAATAGCATATGCAGCAAGTGAACGAACACGGAAAACAGCCTCAAATGTATTGGTTCTTGCACGGAGGTGAGGAATTGTTCTCAGGAACTCCAGGCTATGACGCTTTTTCTGAAGCGGGAAATCAGGTGTTGAAGGTCCTTCGATCTCAACCTTCTCAGCCTGCATTTCAAAAGGCTGCTTGGCACCGGGTGTAAGCACGATAGTTCCTGTTGCAATAATAGCGGAACCAACATTAAGCTTACTAACCTCTGCAAAATTCTCAAGTGAATCTGAATATACAACCTGAAGAGGTGTGAAATATGTACCGTCGTTAACAACGATAAATCCAATGGCTTTGGAATCACGAATACTGCGAATCCAGCCTCCTACTGTAACCTTTTGGTCTGCGAACTTGTCCGGTGTCTCGAAAAGTTCCCTGATATCTGTCAGTTCCATATCTTTGCCTCCATCTGTATCCTAAAAATCAATCTGCGTTATCTTCTGAAGATGCCTCTGTTGATGTCTCTTCTGTAGTAGCTTCTTCTGAGGACTCCTCTGTTGCTGCATCAGCAGCTTCATCTGTGTTCTCTGTTGTCTCCTCTGTAGCTGCGTCGGAAGAATCACTTCCTGAATTATCTGCAGGTGCAACTACATTAGCATTCTGAGCAAGGAATTCCAAAACCTTTCTTGTAAGAAGTGTTTCCTTAACATCCTCAGTATCAACAGTCTTCTTATAATCATCAAGGCTGTTTACCTTAGCATCATCTGAAGCAGTAGCATTCGCAGCATCCATGTCAGATGTAAGCTTCTCATCAAGCTCATCATCAGATACTGTTATGCTTTCTTTATCAGCAATAGCACCAAGCATGATGTACTGCTTTGCAAGTTCAAGAGCTTTCTCATTCTTGTAATCCTCAAGCTCTCCTGTGTATCCTTCCTGCGCCATAAGTGACTGCAGAACAGAATCTGTTGTCATTGACTGACCATAGTTTGCTGAATAGTATGAAGCAACCTTATCCATCTGTGCTGCATAATTCTTGGACATTCTGTCGATCAGTGCCTGGGGAGGATTCTCAAACATACATCCGTTTGTAACAGCCTCAAGAACTTCGTTTTGAACATTGTTGTTGTAAGTTGTCTGCTTATCCTCAAGAAGCTTTGTCTTGATGTAGTTTCTCAAATCATCAAGTGTTGAAACTCCTTCAATTCCGAGTGAAACAGCATAACTGTCATCAAAAGCAGGCTTAACCTTGATACTGTTAACTGTAACTGTGAAAATTACAGGCTTTCCTGCAAGGTCTTCTTTACCATAGTTCTCTGGGAAAGTAAGATTAAGATCTCTTGTCTCGCCGATTGCTGCACCAACAAGTCCATCCTCGAATCCGTCGATAAATGTGTGTGAACCGATTACAAGATCATATCCCTGTGCTGTGCCGCCATCAAAAGCTTCACCTGAATCAGCATATTTGCCTGCATAATCGATATTTACTGTATCTCCCTCCTGAACAGCTCTGTCAGTAACCTCTACACTGGCTGCCATGGAACTCTGAACATACTGGAGATAACTCTCAACCTCTGTATCTGAAACTTCAGGTGATTCAACCTCAACTGTAACTCCCTTGTAATCACCAAGCGTAACGTAATTTGCAAGCTCAATATCCTTAAGGTAAGCTGCATTATCATTTTTCTTAGTATTAGAGCACCCTGCAAGAGTTGTCACTGCGACAACTGTTGTAAGAAGCGCTGCCATGATTCTTTTCATAACTCCATTACTCCTCTTAATTAAACATAAACTTTTTTAATACTAGCACAGTTTTACTTATGATTAAAGTATTTTGTTGCCTGTGACACAAAAGAATGCTAAAATACACTTTGCGACTTAATTTAAAGATATATATTTAATTTGGAGGTTTTATTTTGATCAGCCCGGCATTAATCGTATTTTTGGTAATTTTATTAATATTAGCAATAGCAATTGTAGTTCTTACCATCCTTGGCAAAAAGGCACAGAAGCGTCAGGAAGAGCAGCAGGCTCAGATGCAGACCATGAAGCAGAGCATTTCAATGCTTGTCATCGACAAGAAGCGCATGCCCATCAAAGAGGCAGGTCTTCCTTCAGCAGTTTTGGAAAACACACCCAAGCTTCTCAGAAGATCAAAGCTTCCGATCCTTAAAGTTAAGGTTGGTCCTCAGATCATGAACCTTGTCTGCGACGAGAAGATTTTTGATTCAGTTCCTGTTAAAAAGGAAGTTAAAGCTGAAGTAAGCGGAATCTATGTTATCTCAGTTAAGGGAATCAGAGGAAACAACTCAGCTGCAGAGCCCAAGAAGCAGGACTTCTGGAAAAACCTTGTTGCCAGAGCTCAGGAGAAGGCTGGTGCAAAGCCCATTAAATAATGTAAAGCAAATGCGAGTACGGTTAATTCCGGCCTCGCATTTTTTCTTTAAATTCCATTTTCAATTACAATATGGCTTCCGTCTTTTTCCTTCTTAACCTTTATCTGTTGAGGAATATTTTCAATAAGTTCTTCTCTGTGACTGATGACGCCCACCAGCTTATTGCTCTCTGACAGATTAAGAAGAACCTCCATGGCATTATCGATAGACTTCTTATCAAGTGTTCCAAAACCTTCATCTATAAAAAGTGCATCCATCTGTATTCCACCAAGATTTGACGAAACCGTATCAGACAGGCCAAGTGCCAGGCACAGTGACGCTTTAAAGCTCTCACCGCCTGAGAGGTTACCGACGGGTCTTCTGTGTCCTGTGTAGTTATCAAATACTTCCAGATCAAGGAAAGTGTTGCTCTTTTTACCCAATGAATCCTCCTGTCTGTACAATTCATACTGCCCGTCACTCATGGGGTAAAGTCTTCTGTTGGCAGCTTTGATGATCCCGTCAAAACCTGCTGCCTGAATATACTGCTCAAGAGTTATCTTACCATTGCCGGTCTGCCCCCTTACAAGGTCATAGAGCCTCTTGCAGATTGTGCTCTCCTTGCGCGCCTTCAAAAGAATGTCCTTTTGTGCAGCTATATTCTCATACTTTTCTTTGTTATTTGTAATCCTGTATTTTACAAGACTGATTCTTTCAGATATCTTATCTACTGCTTTCTTCTGTTCATCTACCTTAAGCTGAAGCTCTTCTATATCAATATACTCTTTTCCTTTGGTGTCTTTTTCAGCCTCCTTAAGCATTGCAGCATTCAGTTTTGTTTTGCTGTCATACTCATTTATGGTCTCTTCATTGCAGGAAAGTTCCGCTTCAGAAACAAGGTACTTCTTCATATCATCAAAAGAGTCAAATCCAAGGTCCTTTACAGTCTCAACAGCTTTCTTTTCTATAGTTCCTAAAGTCTCCTCCTGACTTTCAAAGAGGTCGCGCCTTGTCTTTATGGTTGCAGCTATACGGGCAACCTCTTTATCAGCCTCAGCCTTTGCTTTTCCAGCATTTTCAATACGTGTGGCAATACTCTGATATTCTTCGCGGGCCTTATTCATTGCTTCCTTAGCTGATTCAAGATCATTGAAGCTGAGATTTCCCAGCTCCTTCAGGATACCTTCATTTCGAGCAAGTTCTGAATCCACATCCTTAAGTTCTGCAAGACACTTCTCCCTCTCTTTTTCAAGGGCAGTTTTCTTCTCACCCCGTGCAGTCTCCAGCTCTTTTTCAGATCTGTCAAAAAGTTCAACGCTTTTAGCTATTTCCGCAATATCGGCTCTGCATTTTTCAAGCAGAGAGTCAATCATTTCCCTGGCTGCTCCAAGACTGTCTATACAATCAGAGAGGCTCCCTTTTTCAAAATCTGTTTCCTTAAAAGCTTCATCCTCGAGGCATTCCAGAATATCTTCCTGCAATTTGGTTTCCATCTCACCCAACGCTGCTCTCTCTGCCTCAACCGCACTTACAGCTTTTTCCTTAATATTCCTTTTTGACTCGGCTTCTTCCTCCAGCTTTTTAAACTCATCTTCGGAGATCACACTGCCCTCGAAAACTGCCGGCTCCGGATGATGAACAGATCCACACACCGGACATTTCTGCCCTTCTACAAGATTTCTTGCAAGCAGACCCGCACGGTTTGCGTCAATTATTCTCTCAGCTTCATTTCTCTTCTCATTGATCTCGCTAAACTCATTAAGTGCAAGCTCACATTTTTCCTTTTTTTCTTCAAGTAAAGCTTTTCTCTCCTCCCATTTAGGGATTCTTCCGTTACTTATGGAAACAATATTTTCCTGAAGCTTTAAGTATCTGCTTTCAACATTCTGGAACTCTATAAGCTCCGTCTTCTTATCCCTGAGCCTGTCAATTGTCTCCTTGAGTTCTTCTATTCTGTCGTTTAGCTTCTCCTCTTTTTCGCTTATACCTGAAAGGCCGCTCTCGATCTCAGACTTTTTCTTCGTATATTCTTCACTTGCCTTTAGCGTGTTATCCCTTTTTACATATTTATCAAGGTCGCTTTCAATCTTTTCAGCTTCCCTTCGTTTTTCATCGCCAAGGTCCTTTTTTTCTTCAGCCTCCCCCAGTTCATCTGCTGCCTTCTGAGCGGTCTTTTTAATAACAATCTGCTGTTCCAGGGCTTCATCAATGGATTTCTTTGTCTTCTCGCAGTCATCACCTGCTTTCTCCATCTGATCAAGAACCGGCTTGCCCTTCCTAAGGGCATTTTGCTGCTTATTAACAAGCTCTGACAGAGCTGCTATCTCATCCTTTTTTGCAAGAAGCTCCTCTGCCTCTTTTTGAAGCTTTTCAAACTTCTCTATGACATCGTTGTTCATTTTGGCAACCGCAAGATCTTTGCTTATTTTTTCAAGGATTTTGCCCGCATCACCTGATTGGATTTCTATATTCTCAAGCGTCTTTTCATCTTCCGTTATAATTCCCGATATGCCTTCAAGAAGCTCGTCTATGTTCCAGGCACTGCCACTTCCGTTTGCCCTTTCCCTGAGAAGCGCAAAATCAGCAAAAGCCTCATCCTCAGTCACCACAACGTCATTGAGATACTGAACTATACTTTTCTCAGCATCTGATTTTATCCCAAAGCTTGAATTGAACCTGTCTTTAAGCTTGAACTCTATATTTTTATATCCGTTGGTGACAAAAATAGTTCTCAGTATCTCTGTTCTCTGTTCCGTTTTGGCATTGAGAAGAGACCAGAATTCACCCTGGGCTATCATAGCTATCTGTTTAAACTGCTTCTCATCTATATTAAGAAGTTCCTTGACCGCAGCGTTGACCTGACTGATACCCTCTACCGGCGCCTTGTCATCCTCATAAAAAACTGCCCTCTCCTTAACCTGAGTAACTCCCGTTCCGCGAAGTTTTTCCCTTTCATAGGAAGGCTGCCTGTAGACATGATAGTTCCTGCCCTGGTGTGAAAAATAAAAATCAACGTAGCTTTCGGTACTGTCATCCGCATACTCACTTCTTAAATTCCTGCTGTCTCTGTAAGTTCCACTGGTTTCGCCATACAAAGCAAAACAAATGGCGTCAAAGATCGTGGTTTTTCCGGCCCCGGTATCGCCGGAAATAAGGAAAAGTCCTTTCTCCTCAAAACGGTCAAAATCTATTTCAGGCATTTCCCCCGCATAAGGTCCAAACGCACTGATAATCAGCTTAATCGGCTTCACCCAAAACACCTGCCTCTCTGGCCACAGCCTCCATTATTTCCAGTTCCTCATCGTTTATTTCGCATCCATAAACCTGCTTATAAAAATCCGAAATAAGCTCCGAATAGGTCCTGCTTTCCGCATATGCGAAGGCCTCAACTCTTTCAATTTCCCTGGTGTGGGAATTGTCATAATCAACCTTGACCGTGTTTGGATAATACTGTCTGACTATACCCATGACATCACTGATAATGTCCTCATCAGTAAGCGTCACATACATAAAATCCTCGGGATCAGTGATATTTTTCTCATCCAAAAGCTTCTCAAGCGTTCCCTTTATATGTCTGAGATCGCGCCTGGGCTTCAGCGGCAAAAGTGACACCGTAACATCGCCTTTTTTACCCATGTTAATAAGAGGAACCGACTTTTCATTAGATGCTTCACTTAATGAATATTTCAGTAACGATCCCGAATATCTGATGTGTTCCAATCCTACCTTCTGAGGGGAATGAATATGGCCGAGGGCAACATAATCAAAATCTTTGAAAGCGTTGTAACCTATCTTTTCAACAAGCCCGACACTCAAAGTGGCGATATTTTCAGAACCTGCCATTTGAGGATCATCGTTACCCGCAACAAACTGATGGGCAACAAGAATATTCCTCCCGGTAAAGTCAATATCGCTGTTTTCAATGATCGCCCTTACAGCATCATCATAGTTTTCAATTTTCAGATCCGGATAAAAATGTCTGACCTGAGATGCCTTAACAAAAGGAAGAAGATATACATTAAGAGCTCCGAATTCATCCTCAAGACGATAGCATTTCATCCCTCCCTGAAAACGCGAGGATATAAAAATTCCCTCCGCTTCAAAAAGGCTGCTGCCGAAATTAAGTCTGTCATCAGAGTCATGATTTCCGCTTATCAAAAACGTCTTTATCTTTAACTCTGCAAGTCTCCTGATAAAATCGTCCAAAAGATTGACGGCAGCCTCAGAGGGGATGCTTTTGTCATAAACATCCCCCGCAATAAGTACGCCGTCTACACTGTTTTCCAGAGCCATTTCGATGACCCTGTCCAAAATATATTTCTGATCCGAAGTAAGATCATATTCCCCAAGTGTCTTCCCCAGATGAAGATCACCCAAATGCAAAAACTTCATAAAATCCCCCTAAAAAACTTTTATACATTTATGATCACGGGCTCACCGTTAAGGCTCACATACCCATGCATAACTTCAATTTTGGAACCGTCAATGCGGTTTTCATACGCTCCGTCAGGAACATTGATGGGAATGATTCCCGGTTCTCCCTTAAATGAGAATATTCCGATAACCTTCTTATCACCGCGGCAGTGAATTGCCTTAAGCACATTATCCTCATAGGTCTTGGTTCTATAGGTGCTGTTTGCAAAAAGCTTATCCTGCTTAATCTTGTAAAGCTTCTTCATCAGCTCACTCATATCAATGTTTTCAGAAGATTTCCAGTCAACAACATCCTTATCAAAAAGGGTTGGCAGATGGGATACCCCACACTCCTGACCTGCATAAATAAGAGTCATTCCCTTTTGGAAATACAAAAATGCAGTAGCATTTCTCAAAGCCCTTTCATTAGGGAAAAGGAACCTTGCCCTGGGCTGATCGTGGTTTTCCAGAAATCTCAGTTTTACATAATTGTCAGGATAAATATATTCCTGTCTGTTTATGGCATCCGCGTACTCCTGCAATGAGCCGTTTCCCGCTGCATATTCCGTAAGATGTCCGTATATATCATAATCATACAGAATATCAAAAGCCTGATACATCTCGGAATCAGACTGTGCCACAAGGCCCTGATCTCTCATGGCCGTAATAAAGGAAGGCTCCACAGACTCGCTGAGCCATATACATCCGGGACGGACTTCTTCTACTTCATTTCTTGCCTTTATCCAGAAATCAATCGGAACAAGCGGAGCCACATCACACCTGAAGCCATCAACTATCTTGGCCCACATCTTCAGTGTCTCGATCTGATAGGTCCAAAGACCTTTGTGACTGTAATCAAGATCAATTATGTCAGTCCAGTCGCCTACCCTGTTTCCAAAACTTCCGTCTTCTTTATGGAAAAACCACTCCGGATGGTCTTTGGCAAGCACAGAATCAGGTGAAGTGTGATTATACACAACATCAATGATACACTTCATACCGCGTTTGTGGATTTCCTCCACTGTGTTTTTGAAATCATCCATTGTGCCGTATTCCGGATTTATTTTTCTATAATCACTTATAGCGTAGGGAGACCCAAGAGTTCCCTTTCTGTTCTTTTCCCCTATAGGATGAATAGGCGCAAACCAGATAATGTCTACTCCTAACTCTTTTATCCTGTCAAGGCTCGGAATAACTGCCTTGAAATCGCCTGCCTTACTGAAATTGCGAACAAAAATCTGATACATTACTTTGTTTCTGAGTTTCTTGTCTGTCCCTTTAGCCATATCAGTGCCCCTTTCATGCAAAAAATGAAACGATTCCTAACTCGAATATATGATAAAACAATCAAAAAAGCCAGCCAAAAATGGCTGACTTTTCCGATAGAAGGATTTATTTGACACCTGTCCATTTCCACTCTGCAACCTCAGGCATATCCACACCAACATCGTGTATATATGTCTTGTGCTCAACAAGCTTATCCTTCATCTTCTGCTTGAGGAAAGCTCCTCTGTTTCCGATTTCAGGCATATTATTAAGCATTGCGATTACAAGGTTGAAACGGTCAATCTTATTCTGGACTCTCATATCGAAAGGAGTTGTGATAGTTCCTTCCTCATGATAGCCGTATACATGAATATTTCTGTTATGTCTTGTATATGTAAGCTCATGGATAAGAGTCGGATATCCATGGAATGCAAATACAATAGGCTTATCCTTAGTAAATATGGAATCATACTCAACATCTGTAAGACCATGAGGATGCTTGTTGCTGGGTTCCATCTTCATAAGGTCTACTACGTTTACAAAACGAACCTTAACTTCAGGCATCTCCTTGTGGAGAATATCAACTGCTGCAAGTGCCTCAAGTGTAGGTGTATCACCGCAGCATGCAAGTACGATATCCGGATCTTCACCTGTGTCTGTTGAAGCCCAGTCCCAGATACCGATACCCTGTGTGCAGTGCTTAACAGCCTGTTCCATTGTGAGCCACTGCGGTCTGGGATGCTTGCTTGCAACGATGGCATTAACATAATTCTTGCTCTTTAAGCAGTGATCCATTGTTGAAAGCAGGCAGTTTGCATCAGGCGGAAGGTAAAGTCTAACGACATCTGCCTTCTTATTTGAAATATGGTCAAGGAAGCCGGGATCCTGATGTGTAAATCCGTTGTGATCCTGCTGCCATACATTTGATGTAAGAAGAAGGTTAAGAGACGCAATAGGCTGTCTCCATGAGAGTCCGTTGCAAACCTTCAGCCACTTGGCGTGCTGTGCTGCCATTGAATCTATAATACGGATGAAAGCTTCATAACTTGCAAAAAAGCCATGTCTTCCTGTAAGAAGATATCCTTCAAGCCAGCCTTCACACATATGCTCGGAAAGCATTGAGTCCATAACACGTCCGTCAGCTGCAAGGAACTGATCTGTGCCCTCTTCGATGGGGTTATTCCAGTCTCTGTTGGTAACCTCAAATACCTTGTTAAGACGGTTTGACATTGTCTCATCGGGTCCGAAGATACGGAAGTTCTTCTGCTCGTCATTAAGCTTGAATACGTCTCTGATATATCCACCAAGCTCAATCATATCCTGCTTCTCAACAGCACCGGGAGCAGGTACATCAATTGCATAATCTCTGAAATCAGGAAGTCTGAGATCACGAAGGAGCTTACCGCCGTTAGCATGGGGATTAGCACCGATTCTCTTGTTTCCTGTGGGTGCAAGTTCCTGGAGTTCAGGAATCAGGCGTCCGTTCTCATCAAAAAGTTCATCCGGCTTGAGATCGGAAGAGCACACGTCTGAACT
>CAMVLM010000091.1 GCA_947168335.1 uncultured Butyrivibrio sp.
TTCCTTTTATACTGCAGTTTTTCACGCTGAGACAAAATGGATAATTGAATAGCCTGGAGCCCACATAGCCTCCAACATTTATCACATATATGGAGTCGGCCATATCTATCTTAGCCTTATGCATTGCATCCAGCATCTCTTTCGTCTTTGTAAGAGTGCCCTCATCCATGTTCTCCCAGACTTCCTGGTCTCCGGAATGTCCAAACAATCCTACACTTATGACAATGTTGCCTTCAAGAGTAAGCCTCTTCTGTGCCTCCATGAACTGGTCTTTAAATCTGGTGCTCCCGCACAAGGTAATTACCGGATATTTCCCCTGCATATTCTCTCCCCGCTCAAATTTAATCGGTATTTAATATAAATTTCAATGTAATTATAGTATGATAGAAACACCTCTTGTAAGGATTTTGGGATGTCCTTACATATCATAAGACAAGCCGATTTCCGGTTCCCTCGCATCGGCTTGAACTCGTTTCCGCGAAACTCTTTACAATAAAGCTTTTCCACTTCCCCAGGCATCTCCAACCTTCTCTCCAACAACATGGTAAGCATTGTTGAAAGGATCAAAAGTAATTGGCTTAACCTTGCTTACATCAACCTTGCCATCTGTAAGAGCAGCCTCATCCACGCTGACGTTAACAATCTCCCCCTTAAGGATGCAGGAATCATGGTCAAAACTCTTTACCTTGCATTCCATGCACACAGCAAGCTCGTTGATGATAGGAGCATTTACGTTAGGACTCTTGGTTGCTGTGAATCCGGCCTTTGCAAACTTATCATCATCTTTATTGCCTGAAGCCATGCCAACAAAGTCGCATGCTGCAACATGATCTGCGTCAGCCATGCTGATAGTGAAGGCTCCGGTCTTCTCGAAATTTTTACAGGTCTTGTGATCAACAGAAAGGCATACTGAGATCTCGTTCATCTCACTGATTCCGCCCCATGCTGCGTTCATGGCATTGGGCTTTCCATTCTCATCATATGTTCCAATGATCCACACTGGCTGTGGGTAACTAAAAGGCTTTGCTCCAAAATCTTTTCTGCTCATCGTACGTCCTCCATCACTTAAGAAGCTTCGAAAACTCAAGCGCTTTTCCAACATCACCATCAACCTTAAGCTTGCCCAATGTAAAAGCCGCAACAGGATCAAGTTTACCGGAAATCAGCTTATTGAAATCATCGGACTTGATCGTAATTGCGCAGTTTCTGTCATGATAATCGTAAGGCTCAACGTTGATCTTGTGATCCTTGACCTCTACATAGAATACATTAGGCTCAGTATCTGTGAGATTGACCTGCACTGCAAGGAAATCCACGTTGCTGACATCAGCCTTCTCAGCCAGCTTTCTAACCTTTGATAACACTGTTTCAAACTTCATAGTCTTAGTCCTCCTCTTCCCATCCTTTGCAAACATCGCACCAGCCCTGAGTTTCAGTAATCTCTTCAAGCTCACCGGGAGTTATCTTGACCGATGTAAACTCATTTCCTCCAGCCGGGTGTACATATTCAAATCTCTTCATTGAAACATCAAGCCATATAGGAATCCCCGCAGGAACTGCAAACGGGCATACTCCTCCCGGCTGAAATCCAGTTATATCTTCCACCTGGTCCCTTGGTATCATATGGGGCTTTGTATGGAAAACAGATTTGAACTTGGAGCTGTTTACTTTACCATCGCCAGCCATTACGACAATAACAGGCTTCTCCTCAACTATAAACGACAGCGTCTTGGCAATCTCAGGCTCTGTGCATCCGATCTGCTGAGCTGCATGCTCTACGGTATCTATAGTCTTGGAGTGCTCTGTCAGCCTGTCTCCAAATCCCTTTATATCCAAAAATTCTTTTACCTTAGCGTTAATCATCCAAATCACCTCATCATAAATGATAGACAAAAACGCCCGCTGTTTCTAATACGTTTTGTTTATTGTCAGCCATAAACAAAGACTATAATCACTTTATGATATCCACAACTTCCCCAATATACATGTCGTGCTCAGCATCACCTTCATAGAACTGCTTTGCAATATCCGGATTCATGTTCTTAGGATCAAGCCTCTGGCAAAAGAGCTTCCGGCAAACGAAAGTAACTTCCGCCTCCTCAAAAGTCATGGAGCCATTAACTTCTTTAGCTGTGAGTCCTGAAGAATGCATCTTATCTATATCCCTACCGGATTTTGAGCCAAGAACTCCAAGAGTACTCTTGTACTCCTCAGGATAAAAGCTGATTGTGAAATACTCATTATTGTCCATGAACTCGTGAGTATACCTGGATGTCCTTACATATGTTGTCGCTACGGGCTTACCCCACAGTGTTCCAAGGCCGCCCCAGCTGATAGTCATCGTATTGAACTTATCTTTGTCTCCAGCTGTGAGTAGCGCCCACTTCTTATCAAACTGACTGAAAATATCTGTTGTAAATTCCATCGTTTCTCACTCCTTTGCTCACTTAAAAACTTAGTTTCCAAAATACATAACCTGCTTTTCCAGAAATCTCTTCTTAACTACTGTAGGATACTTCTTAACAATCTTTTTATAACATGGACAATTCTTATCATGGTCATTGATGATACCGCAGGCCTGAAGATGAGAATACATTGTCACAGTTCCAAGATACTTAAATCCTCTTTTCTTAAGGTCCTTGCTGATCATGTCTGAAAGCCCGTTACTCACAGGAATGTACCCATCAGAATGTTTGTTGTAAAGAATCGTCTTCCCATCAGAATATCCCCAAAGATAATCGTCAAAGCTCCCATACTCTTCTCTGATTTTCTGAAAGCACCTGGAATTATTGATAATTGCCTCAATCTTTCTCCTTGAGCGGATCATTCCTTCTGTGTTCATGATGCGCTCTATATCTGCATCGCCATATTCCGCAATCTTGTCGTATTCAAAATTGTCGAAGCATGAGCGGAATATCTCCCTCTTATTAATCATCATTGTCCAGTTGAGGCCACACTGCATCACTTCCATCATTAGGAACTCAAACTGTCCTCTGTCATCATGCAATGGCACACCCCACTCAGAGTCGTGATACTTTATATTCAGTTCTGAAGATTGATCCCAGGAACAGTAAGACATATCTTAATCTCCATCTTATTTCAAAGCAGCGCTGAGACTGTTAGGAATACCTCTCGGCCCTCTCACTGCATAGATTCCATACTCTGATTTAAGCCTTTCAAACGTGAATGCATCACACTTATAGCGCTTCAAAAGCTTGATCTTCATAAGCGCGTTGATCTTAAGATTCTTATCCTCGTAGTCATACGGAATATCAACCTCTGTAACTTTGCACTTGTAAAGGATTGCAGATACCGGAGCTCCAACATACATAAATACCGTATCGCCTTTGATGATTCCTGCTCCCTGCTTCCAATCGATCTCATCAGATGATTCAAATGCTGCCTCAATGTCGTAATACTTGGGATTCGCAGGGACTATCCATTCTTTTGGCTGTCTGAACTTGTCCTTTTTCTTCTTTGAAGCCGTATCCAGGAAGCTGGCATCAATCATTCTGCAAACCTGCTGCAGGTCCACACTTCCATCAAGCATTATGGTTATCCATTTTTGCTTATTCATGTGATAGCCAGAAAGATATCCCTCCTGCTGCAAAAGAATATCTCTGAGCATCAGATCATCAATATTCACATCAATGATGTCAATTCGCTCATTTCCCGGAAGCCCAAGTTTATCTGCGTCAACATCCATGATGATTGCAAACCATTTCCGATTATCATCATGCCTGAAAACAGCATAGTCTGGATAACTCCTCCAAAGATTCTCAGGAGAGGCTTTATATTTTTTCTCTATGTACTTAACTACTTCTTCACGAATTGAAGTCATCATCAAACCTCATAATCCAGGCAACTTCTTATTTTTGTATAAGGTCTAACCTTAGAATCAGCAACAGCTACATGCTCAGGATGCGTTGCGTAATTCTTAAGTGCATCTTCATTTTCAAATGTAGAGTCCAGCATAAGGTCTGCATTTGAAGATGCAAGACCATTAATGTTTACTTTAATATCAATAATACCTGGAACCTTTCCCTTAAGTGATTCCAAACTTTCCTTGATTCCCTGCTTAATGCTGAACTTCTCATCAGCTGATAACTCTTCTTTCAGTGTCCATAAAATCACATGCTTTACCATTTTTTCCCTCCATTCACGCCCATAGTTTTGAGCATCTCCATCATTTTCCCGGCCACTCCGAGCCAACGTCTAATCCATTCTCCGTAAGCCAGTCATCTTCCACTGACACATATTTCTCATTGCCGGCATCATCTACAAGTGTAACTGATACCTTGGGCTTCTGGCCTGGCTGCAGTTCTTCGCAGCCATAGTCCCCATCAAAGATCTGCTTTATCTTCATCACTTAACAACCTCTTTAAAAGCTGCTCCTTATTCTCTATAAACATCTTTGTAATCTGATAACTGTCTGTGTCCTCATAATCAATCGGATGAATTTGCCCGTCATCAAAGCTTAGTATCTCCGCTCCAGGAATTCCTAACAGTATCGGAGAGTGTGTTACCATAATGAACTGCGAATCCTCTTTTGCACAGTTTACAATCTCAAGTAAAAGAGTCAGCTGTCTCTGCGGCGACAATGCTGCCTCCAGCTCGTCCAAAAGATATCATCCATTGCCTTGAAAATTGGACTGTACAAGTTGCAAGAAGCTTTCCCCATGTGATCTTTCATGAAAATGTTCATGCCTGCCTCTCGGATCCTCTTTTGCGTACATTTCCTCAGCTGTAGCCACATTATAAAAGCTCTCTGTTCTAAGGAAATATCCCCATTTGGGCTTTCTAATCCCTCTAGAAAGCTTTATGGCATCGCACAATTCAGAGTGTGAAAAATCACTTTTGCCACAGACAATTTCCCATTTTCTACGCGTTCAAAAATTCCAACCCAGAAGGGATCATCAAAATATACTATTAATCTGCCACTCAATTGTTCAATTAACATAATTATTTTCTGCTCTGATAAAACATGTAGTGGTATTTGTTTCTGAATCCAAGTCTGGAATAGAAATCCATGTCTGATATTACAAACGCTCTCTTAGCACCTAACCTCTTTGCCCTACTCAGCGCTTCATGAATTACAGCCTTAGCTATTCCTCTTCCCCTATAGCTTGGGATAGTACAGACAGGCTCTACATACACGTAGTCCGTCTTGGGGTTATACCATAGGCCGCATATGGAAATGAGTTCTCCCTCCTCATTGCATGCAGCCACACAGATATCCCTGTTAAAGTGCCTACGCGCCCTTGGGGTAGCGATCCCTTCTTTTTCAAACTTTTGTTTATCTTCTCCGTGATCAAACCCTTGCCAAAAAAGCCATGATAGCTCATAAAAATCCTTAACAGGATTCGGGTTCACAAACTTAAGGCCCTCTGGCATAGGAGCTCCAAATTCCCTTTCCAGGTCCAGCTCCATGATATTTTCTGTTTGCTCATTCCTGATAAAGCCCTTGTTTAAGACCAAATCTATTTCATCTGTGTTGTCATCGCAGACTGCAAGGGAAAATCCAGAATCATCCATGAGATTAGTGCAGGCATAATCTAATATTTCAGGATATAACTGCTTATACTCAGGTAAGACTCCACAAAATCCCTCACCGAAATACATATCATAGATTGCTGCACCAACAACGTTACCATCATCAAGCCAAAGCCCAATGGACTCAATCAAATCCTTATTGAATTCCGGATGCTCATACATCCACTCAAATCTCGCCCAGTTCCAATTAATATGGCTTGTATCCCGAGCATTTAGTTCTATAAGAAAATCACATACTGCCTCATAATCATTATCTGCATATTTCTTGAAATTCATTTGCCCTGCTCCTTATAAACAATAAACCTGGGTCCCTCTTCTCCAATTTCTCCATTAGCTACAAATCCACATTTCATCAGCACCCTTTGAGACGCCGCATTGTCAGGATCTGTCTCTGCCTCAACAGCCACTATTTCCGGATGTTCAAATGCCCATTTTATTGCCAGGCTCACAGCCTCTGTTGCATAGCCATGTCCCTGAAACTCATCTAAAATTCCGTATCCGATTTCAGGATTTTTCTCCTCAAGCCCCTTGAAACACAGATCTCCGATACGTGTTCCATCTGTCTTTTCAATCATCCACATGGCATACCAGTCCCACTGATCCGGATGCGTAAGGCACCCCTCCAGCATTTCACCATATGCCTTCTTAAGCTCATCATCCTTTTCCGCCTGGATTATTCTTTCCATCTGCTCTCTACTAGCGGGATATATCTTTATTCTTTCTGTTTTTATCATCATTCTCCTCTTTATTTCTCCTGATTTCATATTATCTTAAAACCAAAAACAGACCTACCTTTACACGGATATAGGTCTGTTTTACACTACTTAAAATTCTTCTATAGCATCTGACAAAACTCGCTGAGTCTATGCGTATTATCTTCTGAAGGTTTATCTTTCGGATCAATGAAAATCGCAGTCGCGGCAAAGCTGGTGATTCCAATGCAGTCCTTTAGCTTAGAAAAAGCTCTCTCTGCCCCGGAACCGCTTTGGCAGGCAAATGCAGCTATAGTCTTATTTTTCAAGTTCTCTTTATTCTCCAAAATAAACGTCCGAAGCGGAGGCGTGAACGTTCCTGCCCAAACAGGAAATCCAAAAATAATCTCATCATAAGCTGACACGTCCAGATCGTATGGCTCAAGCTCGGGCTTTTCTGCCATAACAGCACTCTTCCCACCCCAGAAAAACTTTGAGAATCCATTGGTCGAATACGCTTTCTTTGGAACAAGTTTTAATTTATCTGCTGGAAGTACCTTTGCCAGTTCATCTGCTATATACTCTGTGTTACCTTCTAATGAGAAATAAATTATAATCCTTTTCATGCCAGAACCTTTCTTGCTTTGTTGCACCATTTCAAATATGCCTCATAGGTTTCTATTCCAAACAGTATCGTAAGATAGAAATAAACATGATCTTCTTCATCAAGTGCTTTTTCAATATTAGCCTTATATACCTGTAATACCTTGAGGTCAGCCTTTATCTGTTCTTCAAAGACTTCTATATTCCTAAGAGATGTCTCTTTACTTTCAACCCCTCCGAAAAACAGTTTCATCAAAGTCTCATATTTAAGATCGTTGCTTGCCTTCTCGTCTCTTACCCATGCTCTGAGTATCTCTTTTCCCTGACCGGTAATGCTGTAAATGATCTTCTCCCGGCCACCACTGTCATTACCCTTAAGGCGCCTTACGCTGCCCTGTTTTTCCAGTTCCGAAAGAGCAGGATAAATGCTACCAAAGCTTCCCTTCCAGAAGAACCTTATACTTCCGTCGATCTGTTTTTTTATATCATATCCAGTCAGATCATCATGGGATAACAAGCCCAGAATCACCATGTCTATCTTTCTATCTTTGGCCATTATTTCCACCTCCAACAGTATTTTAGAACTTTTTTCGGACATTCATCAACACAAGCTCCGCACAATATGCACTCGGTGCACTTTGAATTGCTGCCTTCCTTTGCCATATGTGCGACGTCAAGCCCCATTGGACATGCCTTTGAACACCTGTTACATGAAATACAGTCCGCTGCAGATGCTGCAACATGAAGCTGGGGGACATGAAGAAAACGACCTATGCTGCTCCCGATCACCATAAATGGCGCCATCCAGCAAAGATAATGGCATGTTGCTCTCCTTCCATGTATCAGTGACGGAAGAACCAATATCAGAAGTACTCCGTAATAGATAATATAGTTATGTATTTCTGTCACTGAAATACCGTGATCTGTCATGAAAAACGGATCTATGGTTACATGGTTTTTCCCGAGGATGAAAGTCACAAATATAGCGGAGATCCACAGTATCCAGATAACGTATTTAATCTTATTCCTCCAGCCCTGCTTCGCGGAATTATAATTGCATCTTGCTACACATTCCTGTAGCCCTCCTGCAGGACAGAGATATCCGCAAAAGGCACGTCCAAAGAACACCGAAAAAATAAGCAAGCTCATAAAGACTATAAAGCTTCCGTTCATGATATGTTCTGATGCTGCCATTATTATCAGGTATGGTGAAAAGTACCACGCTGTTATTGGAAACAGCAGGAATGATATGAAAATAATCGTTCTTCTTATTCTCTGACGTTTCATTGAATACTCCCTTATATATCAAATAGATATATCGTTTTGATATATATTATACTTCAGAGTACTTCATGTCAACCTCTTTCATCTGACATCAGTCAAATAGCTGCCCCGGGAGCTTTTTCTTTTCCTTGGGTGGGAACTGTTTATCGAATTCTTCTACATCCTCATCTTTAACATAGTAGCCCTGAGGGGTCTGATATACTCCGGTTACGTCATCAAGGTATCCCGGGATCAATTCTCTACACAGAAAAAATGATGAATCTGCGTCTTCAGGCAGATCATGATAACGAATTCCAAACTTGCTTGCATAATCAAATCCGCAGTGGCTGTAGAATCCTATATTCCCCTCAAAAAGGACTGCTCCGAATCCCATTTCTGTCGCTTTCTCCAGGCAGTAATCAAGCAGCTTCTTACCATAACCCTTGCGCTTAAGCTCCGGTGTGATTCCTATTGGACCCATGGTAAGTACCGGGATCTCCCTGCCATCATCAGCTTCAATAACAGTTTTCATAAACATGTTCTGACCGATAAGCATTCCGTCCTGTTCTGCGACAGAATGATCCCCCGGATCATTCTCCTGCACGCTTAGGTGCATGACAAAATCAAGCTCCGGAACAAATGCCGGATCGTCCCTCAGCACATGAATCACATAGTGCTCACTGCATCCGGGACGATACACGTTCCAAAATGACTCTCTTACAAGATTTTCAACATCTCTATAATCTTTCTGTTCTTCTAAGCGAATTATATAATTACTCATTGTTTTCATTCTCCTTTATAATGAAGTTCTGCCCGAACTACGTTCGTCAGAACTAGCTTACTCACTAGGCTCGTCAGTACCTCGCCAAGTGATTAACCTAACCAGATATATGCAATACACCAGAAGCACTGCAAACTGGATAGTTCCAACTATTATGTTCAGTTTCATATCACCTTCATTCGTGATGAAACCGCAGAAATCATGAAATGCATGTAGCAAAATGCATGGCCAGATACTCTTTGTCCTGAGGATCACAAAAGCCATTACAACTCCGTAGGTAAATGCAAACGCCATCTGCAAAAGTGTTTCTGCAAGCCCAGCCCCACCCATTACATTCAGCAGATGACTCATTCCAAAAAGAACTGATGAAATAATGATGGCCTTTGTCTCCTTTTCTTTCCACATATTGCAAATGATGCCCCTGAAGTATAGTTCCTCTGTCAGTCCTATCCCCAGTGTAAATATAAGATTAGGAATAAACAGTCCGCTGTCATCAGACATGATTCCACCGGCAAAAGCAGCCAGGGCCACAATTATTAGTGGAACGTAATACAAAAACCTTGTAGCCATACCGCTCACGGGCTTCTGAAAGCCAAGCCCTCTAAGACTGTGATCCTTGACAAGAAAAAATGCAATTGCTACTAATGCACAGCTCCATATAATAGCCGCCTGTGCTGTAATAGCCTTAAGACCCTCAAGCTGTCCCATGACCACCGCAGCCCCCTGGGCAAAGTAGAACATAAGAACCGTAACTGTTGCTAAAACTGTATTCCTTACTAAATGCTTTGACATAATCCCTCCTGAAACACATGATTTATCTCATTTTGTAGATCACAATTCCCTTTGCCACAATCATCAGAAACAGCATTGAAACTCCATAGGCTTCCCTGCCCATTGCGAGAAGAAGTACTGCGGTAATTCCCACTATCACTGATATGGCTGTAATGATCCTGCTTCCCCTTTCCTGCCTCATTCTTGTCAAAAGAATCTTAACTGTTCCGATGATTACCAACAAAATAAAAACAGCCCAGTAGAGCATACACTTCAGTCTTCCTGCCTGAACATAATCAGGAAGACTCACCGCATAATAGACACCATCAATCCTATTGGGATATATGGGCAGGACAATCATTATCATAGCAAGCACATCTATGATTCCAAAAAGCATATCGCAAATTTTTGCTTTGTCATCAATGATAAGAACAACAGCCCTGTATAAAAGAAATAGTCCCGTACTCAAGAGAATTGATCCCATGATATCTGTCAGCCAATGAACTCCAGCTACGGTTCTTCCAACAAACATAAAAATGGAGAACAACGCTGAAAAGACGCATACATATTTCAGCACGACTTCATTCTTCATCCTTCTTTTCGCCTGAAACCAGAGAGTAGGCATATCTGATATGGTGCTCTCATAATAATACTCCTCTGACAACTTCGATTCGTTTGGCCATTTATATAAAAAGTTACTTTGTATGCCACTCTTTTCTCAAAATCGCATACTGATAGGTATTCTCATAATGCGGAGTTCCATCTGGATTCTTAACAAAGCTGATGAACTCCTTGAAAAGACCTTCCTGCCTCATTCCTAGTTTCTCGCAAAGATGCTGACTCGACTTGTTATAATCCTCGGTATAGGCATAAACACGCCTTGCTCCTTTATCCTTAAAAAGATAGTCAAAGAAAGCATAAGCTGCCTCATAAGCATACCCTTTTCCATGATATGCTTTGTTCAGCATCCAGCATGGGCTGAAGGTATCCATCTCGGAATCCGCACCGTGTTCATCTGCAGACTCAGGATAGGCTTCAATCTCACCTATAACTTTTCCTGATTCTTTCAGAACTATTGCAAAATAGTACTCAGTCTCAAAAGATCTTTTTATAACCTCTTCTCTTGCTTCTTCAAGAGAATGCAACTTCATGCTGGCAAAGCAGTTAACTGCCGGTTCATTCAGATATTCAAATACATGCTCTGCATCCCCCTCCTGAAATGGACGAAGGAGCAATCTCTCAGTCTCTATTCTCATTTTCTTTTCCTTAATCTATGCTTCACGCTTATTTCTATGGGCAAGTAGCAGGATGAACATTACAATCCATTTTCCATCATCCTGTTCATGGTCTGAAGTTGTTTAACTGAGTCCAGACTCATATGCTTTTCATAATCATCAAGTTTTATTTCTTCCCAGGGATTGCTCATTTTTCTTTTACCAAAACTATACACTCTCCAGAGTCTTTAAAGCCACATTTCTTATATAGCGGGCGTCCCGCCTCTGTAGCATCAAGGCTGATCTCTGTTACTCCTTTGCTCCAGGCATCATCTATTTGCAAATCTCTTAAACAGAATATCCCAAATTAATATCAAACGGTGCTATCAACAGTTTCTGCAATTCTTTATTGTAGTTTTCAAAAAAGAATTTTATAGCCTTCCCATAGTTTTCTTTTGTGTCAAATTCCCAGTATGAGTAGTACTTTACACACTTGACAATCTTGGTTAACTCTCTTGGAGGTTCACCAAGTTCGATTCCGTCTATGGTATAAAATCTCTTGAAATATTTAAGCGAAATGCAGCCTTCACATTCAAGCTGATTTGTGGACATCCCTTCAATCATTTTTTCAAATTGCTCGAGTCTATCAGGCTTTACCTGAAATAGTTTCATCTCAATAAAGGACTTTTTCACGATATGCCTCCCACAGGTTTCTTCTGTCAGTTTTATAGTTCCTTAGCGAAAGATACATGCCCTTCTAATTCAATATAGCCGTTCTTTTTATAGAACTCATAAGCAGGAACATGAGCTTCAGTCTGTAAGAAGATCTGCTTCAGCCCCAGCTCTTTAATTGCCTTTTCTATTTCGGCCAGGAAAAAAGTACCCGCTCCTGCGCCTTGCCTGTCAGTCCTTAAGCATAGTTCATCAATATAGTATTCTGTACCTGTATACCAGTGTTTTATGTAACCCAGGGACATACCGATGAGTTCATCACCATCATATAACCCATATGTAAGCGAATATCCCTGTCCAATCAGATCATCTATATAGCAATCCAACTGCTTTTCATCTGACCAGTCATCGTTCCATGGTTCTATAGTAAACACACTTACAAACAGCTTTTTTATCGCTTCTTTTTGCTCAATTCCAATTCGCTTTAGTTCCATTTTTAGGCACCTTTCAGCTTATCCTCTGTAGTATCCCGGCAACATCCACTCCCGGGTGCGTCAGGTACATTCTGCAGATACTCTCCGCAACTAGTCAACCTAGCATTATTATAAAAGCAGTAAAAATCCTACGTTAAAATATGTTTTCCCTTTATCTTTCTTGTTTTTCATTTATAAATTCATGAAGCTTGCTATTATCACCAAAAACCAAGTCAAAGTCACTATGATTCAAATGCCTTTTGTACCATTCCTCCAATTCCTCTTGCTCTAGTCCATCTTTTATAATTCTAGGTGCTGCCACAGGATTCAAACCCACATATTTGAATCCATAAGCGCTCGCCATTGATGCAATTCCATCTAATATTTTGCTTCCAACCCTTTCATTTGAATGAATGTCTGTAACTCGAGAAATGTCATTCAAATATAAAGCATTAATGCCAATAAATATTCCATAGTCTAGTTCAACCTTATACTTCTCATTACTGCCCTCAAAATACAATTTCACGCAATCATCAGCAGGCTTGTCATCATATCCTACAATATACCCTTGAGGTAAATTAAAAAATGTCTTTATAAAATCAGCATTTTCTCTTATCTCCTCAAAAAATCTCTCTCCAGCACTTTTTCCCTTCTCCACTTTGCTTTTTTTACTATGTTCAAAAATCCACT
>CAMVLM010000092.1 GCA_947168335.1 uncultured Butyrivibrio sp.
GTTCACATAAACAAGTTCGGGTGTGAAGTTACCGTCTATAACGTCCTTCATAACAGAATCAAATGATGTCCAAAGGGCTTCAAGTTCAGATTTTTCAAGAGCAATAGCGGATTTGTCGCTGTCTATACCTGCTCTGTAGCATATCTCCTGAGAAATAAGAGGAGAGAATCCGGTGAAGCTTCCGTAAAGTGCCTTGAAAACAGGCTGCCCTTTAGAGGGAATAATACTCATAAAATCATCTTTAGCGGCTTCTTTTGGATTGAATTTATCCTGTGTCTCAGGAACAAAGTATTCACGTCCGGGAAGCACTTCGCGCACAGAACTTACCGAAGAAGGGATGTGCTTTATCGCATCAATTATTTTTCCTTCCTCATCCACAAAAATGATATTGCTGTATTTACCCATGAGCTCGATCAGAAGTACCTTGTGGCGCAGATCACCCATTTCATCAAGGTGCTCAATCTCCATACGTATGATTCGCTCAAGAGAAGGCTGTGTGATACTGATGATCTTGCCGTTCTGTATATGTTTCCTTAAAAGCATGCAGAAATTAGGCGCAGTCAGGGGACTCTGCTTGTTTTCATCAGTTATGTAGACAAGAGGAAGAGAGGCGTCTGATGACATAAAAAGTCTGGTCTGACCGCCACCGCACTCTATTGCACGTCTGATCGTGATAAGCAGTTCATCCTTCTCTGTCTGGGCTATTTTGTAGATTCTGCCGCCTATAAGTTCTTTATTTAAATCTCTAACTATATTTGCAATTGTAATTCCGTCAAAAGCCATTTATATATCCATTCCTTTAAAAATATGATCGTATTCATAAATATAGCATAATTAGTATATTATTGGTAAGCCTGTGAATATAAACTATTATTGCTTGATTTTAATTGACGAAAATAAGAGAAACATCTTATTATTATATAGGATATTTCTATTATTAAGTGTGTAAAAAATAGAGACATCCGATAAAAATATCTTTAGCCCGAAAACGGGCAGAATGCGAGGGGATATGGTCTGCAGTATGACAGGCTACGGACGTTGCGAAGTGGCCGAAGAAAAATGTAAATTCACAGTTGAGATGAAATCAGTTAATAACCGTTATCTCGACATCAATATCAAGATGCCCAAGAAATTCAATGCTCTTGAATCCAAAATCAGAAATGAACTGAAAAAGTTCATAAAAAGAGGTAAAGTTGACGTATTTATTACGTACGAAGACTTTTCAGAGACAGACACAAGGGTCAGATATAATAAAGAACTGGCCGGTGAATATCTTGGCTATCTCAGACAGATGGCCCAGGACTTTGAAATTGATAATGATATAAGAGTTTCAGCTCTTTCAAAGTATCCTGATGTTTTCAGCATGGAAGATGCAGAGCTTGACGAGGAGGAAATGTGGTCCATCCTTAAGAAGGCTGTTGACGGTGCAGGAGAGAAATTTGCTGCAGCAAGAGCAACAGAAGGTCAGTTCCTGAAGGAAGACCTTGATGAGAAGCTTTCGGGAATGCTTGATAGCGTTGAATTCATTACAGAGAGATCACCGATTATAATCGAGGAATACAGAAACCGTCTCAGAGATAAGGTCAGAGAACTTCTTGAGGACAAGGCAGTTGATGAGAACAGACTTATCATGGAAGTAACACTTTATGCTGACAAGGTAAGCGTTGACGAGGAACTTGTAAGACTCAGAAGTCACATTCAGGCAATGAAGGATACCCTTGATAAGGGTGATGATAAAGACGGCATTGGAAGAAAACTGGATTTCCTTGCACAGGAGATGAACAGAGAGTCCAACACCATTTTGTCCAAGTCCACAGACCTTGAGATTTCCGACAGAGGAATCATGCTTAAGACTGATGTTGAGAAAGTAAGAGAGCAGATACAGAATATTGAATAATTCTTACTTGTTTGATGTTACTGTTTTGTGTTATTATAAGGTCTATTGCGAGCTTATTGCTCAAAATACATTCAGGAAGGCATTTTTTTGATGAGTAAAAAAGGCATTATTGTAGTCGTTTCCGGATTTTCAGGTGCAGGTAAGGGCACACTTATGAAGGCACTCATGTCAAAGTATGACAACTATGCACTTTCAATATCTGCAACAACCAGGAATCCCAGACCGGGCGAAGAGAACGGAAGAGAATATTTTTTCGTTTCAAAGGATGAATTTGAAAAGCTTATAGCTGATGAGGGACTTATCGAGTACGCCAAATACGTAGATAATTATTATGGAACTCCCAAAAAGTTTGTCCAGGAAAAGCTTGATCAGGGCAAGGATGTAATTCTTGAAATCGAAGTTCAGGGTGCACTTCAGATAAAAAAGAAATTCCCGGATGCACTTCTTTTATTTGTAACACCGCCATCTGCGGAAGAACTTGAAAAGAGACTTCGCGGCAGAGGTACTGAGACAGAGGAGGTCATTCACGGAAGACTTCACAGGGCAAAAGAAGAAGGACAAAGTATTGACGAATATGATAATATAGTAATCAACGATAAACTTGATGAATGCGTTGATCAGATGCACGAGATTATTCAGGCGGCTCATTATACACCTGACAGAAATCAGGGGTTCTTAAGCTTGTTAAAGAGTCAGCTGGCTGAATTCAAATAATTAAATGGAGGAATAAAATGATACATCCGTCTTATGTAGATCTTATGAAGGTAGTTAATAAGGACGTAGAGGAAGGAAATGAGCCTATAATCAGCTCAAGATATTCCATCGTTATGGCAACAGCTAAGAGAGCAAGACAGCTTATTGCCGGTGATGAGCCTATGGTTAAGGTTAAGGATAATGAGAAGTTCCTTTCAATCGCCGTTGACGAGCTTAACGAGGATAAACTTCGTATTCTTTCTGATGAAGAGAAGGAAGCACTTCTTGAAACAACAGAGGATGTTGCTGTTTCTGAAGAGGAGTAATTAACTGATAATTTATGAAGATCTTATTTGTATCCCTTGGCTGCGATAAAAACCGTGTGGATTCTGAGGTTATGCTCGGAATGCTTGCGCAGCGCGGGCATGAAATTACAGATGACGAAACTATAGCCGAAGCAGCAGTGGTTAACACATGCTGCTTTATTGGTGATGCGAAGGAAGAAAGTATAAACACTATTTTAGAACTCTCTGAATACAGAGTCAGAGGGCAGTATAAGGCATTGATAGTAACAGGATGCCTTGCCCAGAGATATCAGGATGAAGTTCTCAGGGAGATTCCTGAGATAGACAGAATTATTGGTATTTCTTCCATCGATCATATTCTTGATGCTCTTGATTCAGTCATTGAAGAAAATGCCGGACTTAAGTCCGAGAAGAAGGCATATCTGGATGATCTTTCCAGGAAGCCTTTTGGAAATATGAAGAGAGTTCAGACAACCGGTGGTCAGTATAACTATCTTAAGATCGCAGAAGGTTGTAATAAGAACTGTACGTATTGCGTAATACCTTCAGTACGAGGAAGATACCGTTCCGTACCTATGGAGGACATAGTTCTTGAAGCCGGGTCTCTTGTTTCCCAGGGAGTTTCCGAGCTTATTCTTGTGGCGCAGGAGACAACACTCTATGGTGTAGACCTGTATGGTGAAAAGAGACTGCCACAGCTTTTGCATGAACTTTGTCAGATAGAAGACCTTAAGTGGATCAGAATAATGTATTGTTATCCTGAAGAAATAACTGATGAACTTATTGAGGCCATAAAGAGTGAGCCCAAAGTATGTAATTATCTGGATATACCGATTCAGAGCGGCTCAGATCACATCTTAAGACAGATGGGGCGTAAGACCAACAGAGCTGAGATTGAGGAAAGAATAGGCTTTATAAGATCTCAGATTCCGGATATATGCATAAGAACAACACTTATCGCAGGATTCCCAGGGGAGACCGACGAGGATCATCAGGAGACACTTGAATTTGTAAGGAATATGAAGTTTGACAGACTGGGATGTTTTACTTATTCCCAGGAAGAGGAAACAGTGGCTGCATCGCTTCCTGATCAGGTGCCTGAGGAAATAAAGGAAAAACGCAGAGATGAAATAATGGAACTTCAGCAGGAAATAGCTTTTAAAGCAGCTGAAGGAAGAATCGGTCAGACTGTCAGTGCCGTAATAGAAGGCAGAATAACCGACGATGATGAAGATGAGTATGGATTTACTTATGTGGCCCGTACATATATGGATGCGCCGGATGTAGACGGTTATCTTTTCATTATGAATGTACCCTATGACTTAATGAGCGGGCAGTTTGTGGATGTTTTGATCACAGGCTCAAATGATTATGACCTTGTTGGGGAACTGATTGAGGAGGATGAAAATGAATTTACCGAATAAGCTTACTGTTTTAAGAGTAATAATGATTCCTTTTTTTGTATTGTTTCTGCTGGTGCCTGTATTTGGTGAGTATAGCAAATGGGCAGCACTTGCTCTGTTTGTAATTGCTTCACTTACAGATCTCCTTGACGGCAAGATTGCAAGAAAATATAATCTTGTAACTGATTTTGGAAAGTTCATGGATCCTCTTGCAGATAAGCTTCTTGTCTGCAGCGCAATGATCTGCCTTGTGGGTCTTCAGAAGATTCCTTCATGGATTGTAGTTGTTATCATTGCAAGAGAATTCATTATAAGCGGCTTCAGACTTATTGCGGTAGAGAACGGCCGTGTAATTGCTGCCAGCTACTGGGGCAAATTTAAAACCACATTCCAGATGATCATGGTAATACTTATGATTGCTGATATTAAGGCACTTTCAATCATAACAACAATTATCATGTATGTGGCACTTATTTTAACTATCGTTTCACTGGTTGATTACATCGTTAAGAATAAAGATGTAATGAGCGGTGATATGTAATTTTGTATCAGTAATATAATTTTAATGCTATTGGGGACGGCATTTTTCATATGCTGTTCCCTTTTTATGTTTTGTAGAGAGGTAATATGTTAGAAATTAAAACAAAGAGTCAGGTTGAAAGTCAGATTGAGAATCACGAAGAGGTACAGGAAAATAAGGAAGAACGTATAAGATATGACGCTGCTGAGGGCATCGATGAGAGAATCCTGCGCGCAATAACAGAGATGGGCTTTGAGTATATGTCACCCATTCAGGCTGCGGCAATTCCTGTGATGATGAAGGGCACAGATCTTATCGGACAGGCTCAGACAGGAACAGGTAAGACAGCAGCTTTCGGTATTCCTACACTTCAGAGCGTTGATCCCGAGAACAAGCATCTTCAGGCGGTTATTCTCTGCCCCACAAGAGAGCTTGCAATGCAGGCTGCTGATGATCTCAGAAGCTTCGGTAAATATATGCAGGGGATAAAGGTTCTTGCTGTATATGGCGGACAGGATATTTCCAGACAGATAAAAGCATTGTCAGCAGGTGTTCAGATTGTAGTCGGAACTCCGGGACGTGTTATGGACCATATGAGACGTCATACCATGAAAATGAAGGACGTTAAGATACTTGTACTTGATGAAGCTGATGAAATGCTTGATATGGGCTTCAGAGAGGATATAGAGACCATCCTTGACGGAATGCCGGAGGAGAGACAGACAGCCCTTTTCTCTGCAACAATGCCTGATCCCATTCTTCAGATCACCAAGAAATATCAGCATGATGCAGAATATATCAAAATGACACCCAGGGAAATCACTGTTAAGGCAATTGATCAGAGCTATTATGTGGTTCCCATGGTTTATAAAGAGGAAGCGCTTACAAGACTAATCGAGTACAATCAGCCCAAAAGAAGTCTTATTTTCTGCAATACCAAGAGAAAAGTTGATGAGCTTACTTCTAATCTCAAGAAGAAGGGTTACAGAGTAGAGGGGCTTCATGGCGATCTTTCACAGTACCAGAGAGATACAGTTATGAATCTTTTCAGGTTCGGTCAGGCTGATTTCCTTATTGCGACGGATGTTGCAGCAAGAGGTATCGATGTAAGCGGCGTTACTGCAGTTTTTAATTATGATATTCCTGAGGATATCGAGTACTATGTGCACAGAATCGGAAGAACAGGAAGAGCAGGAAAAAGCGGAAGCTCATTTACTCTGGTTTCTCCCAAGGAGATTTACAAATTAAGAGAAATAGAGAAAATCTGTCATACAAGGATTGAGGAGAATGACATCCCTTCCGTAAAAGAGGTTAAACGTGCCAAGGCAAGAAAGGTTTTCTCTCAGGTAATTGATAATATAGAGCTTGGCCAGGTTGATGATACTCTTGATTATGTGACAAAGAAGATTGAAGAAGGTGAGTACACTGCAGAACAGCTTGCAGCAGGACTCCTTAAGCTTTGTATGGGTAAAGATCCCGAGAACATCGACTTTAAGGCACTCAAGCAGGAGAGACGATCCAGAAGATCCGGTGACAGAAGCGGAAGAGATTTCAGAGGCGGAAACTTCAAGGACTCCAGAGATGGAAAGGGAAGACGATTTAAGGGAAAAGGTGATCACTTTGGTGGCAGAGACAAAGAAGGCAGAAAGTTCTTCGACAGAGATGGAAAGAAGAGCGGATTCTTTGCCGATGCTGTAAGAGGATCAAAACATAAAAAAGCTTCAGCAGATAAATTCAGAAGAAACACACGTCCCAAGTCAGAAAAGCTTGGAATAAGCAGAAGAGAAAATTGATAATTACACTGAAACATTAGTGTTTTGAGGTGATGACAATGACTTATAAAGATTATGAGGAAGTGTTTTTACAAAGGGCAGATGAGCTTGAAAAAAGCGATAAACTGATAGCTCTTGCGTACAAATTGTATGCTTATGAATTATTTTCCGAGAATCAGGGTGCTGAACCTGATATGGATCGAATAAAAGGTATGGTGGAATCCACAAGCCATATAATTGAGGATTTGTATCATTCGTTTGATCTGGAAGATATGCAGTTCACTGAGGAAAATCTTAATCAGGTGATTTATGATACATCGGTTTTTGCTGCAATCATGACCCTTGCTTCAAGAGTATATGAAGTTCTTGATCCTGTTTTTTCCAGGGATCTTATTCATGCCGCTCTTGATGCAGGACATTTCCTGATGGTTGGTCAGTTTAAAACAAAAGAGGATGATGATAAAGAAGTACCGGAAAGAATAAGCATAATGCGGATGGGAAGTAATGACGACAAGCTTGATAAGTCTTCTCTTGAGGCGCAGATGTGGGCTTTTTCTGAACTCCTCAGAACTGATAAGGATGTAAGAAACGCATATGATCATTCGCTTATGGCCGGAATGCCACAGAAAATGTCCAGACAGAAGCGGTACAGGATAAGACTTTCAGAGCTTTTTGGCAAGGTGTCTGATGGCGGAGAGGAATCAGACCTTAAGCTGTTTTCAATGCTGGCGATGCTTATTGATGAAGAAGAAAACGCTCCGGAAGAAATCAGAAAGAACATGACAGATAAGCTTATTGATGCAACCGGATCATTTTCCAAAGTTTATGCCGTGGTAGCAGTTCTTGCGCTTAAGGTGGTGCTTCTTATGAATGAAAAGCTTTCCGGTGGTGATTCACAGCTTATTAAAGTCATTGAATATAATGTAATAAACAATAATAAAAAGAAGCTGTCAGATGATGAAATTAACGTCATAAGGGGCAGCATAGATCATTATGAAGAAATGATAAAAATTTAACCGAAGATATTTGCCATAAACGTGAATAATCGTTATACTACAATGTGGAAATAATTTTGTTTATAAAATAGATTTATGGAGGCAGATTTATGCAGGGTTCTAAACCAACAGTTTTACTTATAATGGATGGATTTGGTATTAACGACAATCCGGAAGGCAATGCCATTGCAATGGCAAATACTCCTGTTCTTGACGGACTTATGAAGGATTATCCCTGTGTCAGAGGTAATGCCAGCGGACTTGCTGTAGGACTTCCTGACGGACAGATGGGTAACTCAGAAGTAGGTCATATGAACATGGGTGCCGGACGTATCGTATACCAGGAACTTACAAGAATCACCAAGTCAATTGAGGATGGTGATTTCTTCACAAACGAGGGCCTTATGGCAGCTATCAATAACTGCAAGAAGAACGATTCAGCTCTTCATATGTATGGCCTTGTTTCAGACGGTGGTGTACACAGTCACATTACACACATCTATGGCCTTCTTGAACTGGCTAAGAAAAACGGCCTTTCCAAGGTTTATGTTCACTGCTTCCTTGACGGAAGAGATACTCCTCCGGAATCAGGAATAGATTTTGTTCAGCAGCTCGAGGATAAGATGAAGGAGCTTGGCGTAGGTGAGATCGCTTCTATTTCAGGAAGATACTACGCTATGGACAGAGATAACAACTACGATCGTGTTAAGATCGCTTATGATGCTCTTACAAAGGGCGAAGGAAACAAGGCTGACAGTGCACATGAGTGCATGGTACAGACTTACAAGGATGGTAAGACAGATGAGTTCGTAATTCCTACAGTTATTATGAAGGATGGCGCTCCTGTTGCTACTATTAAGGACAATGATTCAATCATTTTCTTCAATTTCCGTCCTGACAGAGCAAGAGAGATCACACACTGCTTCTGCGATGATGATTTCGATAAGTTTGAGAGAGGAAGCCGCATCAACACAACATATGTGTGCTTCACAGATTATGATCCTCTTATTCCTAATAAGGAAATCGCATTTAAGAAGGTTCTTCTTACAAACACATTTGGTGAGTGGCTTGCAGCAAAGGGAATGAAGCAGGCGCGTATCGCTGAGACAGAGAAGTATGCTCATGTAACATTCTTCTTTAACGGAGGTGTTGAGGAACCCAATGAAGGTGAGGACAGAATCCTTGTAAACAGCCCTAAGGATGTGCCTACATACGACCTTAAGCCTCAGATGAGTGCTCCTGAAGTATGTGACAGAGTACTTGAAGCAATCAATTCAGATAAGTACGATGTTGTTGTAACAAATTTCGCAAATCCCGACATGGTAGGTCATACAGGTGTTATTCCTGCAGCTGTTAAGGCTGTGGAGACAGTTGATGAGTGCGTTGGCAAGATTGTTGAAGCAGTTAAGGCTAAGAACGGAACTCTTTTCATCTGTGCAGACCATGGTAATGCAGATATGATGATCGATTATGAGACAGGAGAGCCTTGGACAGCTCATACAACAAATCCTGTTCCTTTCATTCTTGTAAATTATGATCCTGCATATACTCTTAAGGAGAATGGATGTCTTGCAGACATTATTCCTACACTTATCGAGTGCATGGGTTATGAGAAGCCTGCTGAAATGACAGGTGAATCACTTCTTATCAAGAAATAAAAGACATTTACGTTTTTTGAGGATGTGTTGATTCCTTTTATGGGATATGGTATGATATACAAGTATTTGTAAATTTGTAGGAGGGAATACTCGTGGCAGCTTTAAAGATTGTGCTTGCAATAATTTTCATTATTGATTGTGTTGCACTTGTAACACTTGTTCTTGCTCAGGAAGGCAAGACACAGGGACTTGGTGCTATTCAGGGTTTTGCTGAGACTACTTATTGGGGCAAGATTAAGGGTCGCTCCAGAGAGGGTGTTTTGAAGAAAGTTACTGTTGTTTTATCAGTGCTTTTCATTGTTCTTAGTTTAGTTTTGAACATGACAGTATTTTAAATTATCCTGATGTTAGTAAGCCACTCTGAAAAGAGTGGCTTATTTCATCTATTACCAGTTGAAAGAAATGGCAAAGAAGAAAATATTTGAAAAAAAACAGAATATAACAGGAACCTATATTTCAAACGCCAGAGGCTTTGGCTTTGTCGAGGTCGAGGACAGGGAGGATGATATTTTTATCCCCGAAGAGTATTCAGGCGGAGCCTTCATGGGCGATACCGTAGAAGTGCAGATAACAAGCACAAGTGCTGAAAACGGAGGAAGCCGTGATGAGGGCCGTATAGTTAATATACTTGTAAGGGCCGTGGAGAAAGTAGTCGGAACCTATCAGGATGGTCATACCTATGGCTTTGTAATTCCGGATAACCTGAAATTTACCCAGGATATTTTTGTTCTTAAGGAACATAGCAAAGGGGCAGTATCAGGGGATAAGGTGGTTGTAACCTTAACAGATTACGGCGATCCCAGGAAGGACAGAAAACCTGAAGGTAAGGTTACTGACATAATTGGAAACATAAATGATCCCGGTGTAGATATATTATCGATCGTCGAGGGATATGATATTCCTAATGCTTTTCCTGAGAAGGTTATGAATCAGGCCGCAAAATGCAAGGATCAGCTTATTGAGAATGATTATATGGGAAGGCTTGATCTCAGAGATGTAACAATGGTTACTATCGATGGAGAGGATGCCAAGGATCTTGATGATGCTGTTTCTCTTACTGTAGGTGATGATGGCATATATCATCTTGGCGTACATATTGCAGATGTGACCAATTACGTTCAGGAGGGTTCAGCGCTGGACAGGGAAGCATATAAAAGAGGCACCAGTGTGTATCTGGTAGACAGGGTTATTCCCATGCTTCCTCATAAGCTCAGCAACGGTATTTGCTCACTGAATCATGGAGAGGACAGGCTTGCTCTAAGCTGCCTTATGGATATAGATTCAAATGGGGCTGTTTTATCACATCAGATTGCCGAGACGGTTATTAATGTCAATGAAAGGATGACTTATACATCTGTTGCAGCAATATTGGAAAATGAGGACGAAGCAGAGATAGAAAGATATGAAAGTCTCGTTCCCATGTTCAGACAGATGGCAGAGCTTTCAGAGATATTAAAAAATAAGAGGAAAAAGAGAGGCGCCATTGATTTCGATTTTCCTGAAGCTAAGATAATTCTTGATAGTGAAGGTAACCCTGTTGATATTAAAGTCAGGGAATCCAACACAGCGACGACTTTGATCGAGAGTTTTATGCTTGCTGCAAATGAGACAGTTGCGGAACACTTTTTCTGGATGCAGGCACCTTTTGTATATCGTATACATGAGCAGCCTGATATGGAAAAGATTACGACACTGAATTCATTTATCAGGCCTTTGGGATTTCATCTTAATACCAAAGCTGATGAAATAAGACCTATTGAGATTCAGAAGCTTCTGTCAAAGGTGGAAGGCATTGGTGAAGAAGCGGTTATTAAAAGAATCGCTTTGAGAAGTATGATGCAGGCAAAATACAGTGTGGAATGTCTTGGCCATTACGGTCTTGCATGCAAGTATTACTGCCATTTCACTTCGCCCATCAGACGATATCCGGATCTTCAGATACATCGAATAATCAAGGATTATCTGCGCGGCAGAATAAACGAGGAGAAAATTAAACATTATCAGGGAATTCTCGAAGAGGTTGCAAAGCATTCATCTGATACGGAGAGACGTGCAGAGGAAGCGGAACGCGAGACTGATAAGCTGAAAAAAGCCCAGTATATGGAATCACATATCGGAGAAGTATTTGAAGGTACAATCTCCGGTGTTACAGGGTGGGGAATGTTTGTTGAACTTTCAAACACCTGTGAAGGTATGGTTCCTGCATCCTCTATGGAAGATGATTTTTATGTATATGATGAGGATAATTATTGTCTGAGAGGTGAACGTTACGGTAAGGTTTATACTCTTGGAGAAACTGTCAGTGTAAGAGTATTTGATACGGACAGACTTAGTAAAACCATAGACTTCAGACTGGTTATCGATGATAATGAAGAAGATGATTTTGATGATTATGATGAGGACTACTATGAAGAGGATGAAAATGGTCATCTCCATCTTGTAAAAGCCGGTAAAAAGAAGTCACCCAGGAAGGGAAAAGCATCCGGTAAAAAGATGTCTGCAAAGACACCGGCACAGATTCGCTCATCAAAGATTTCAAAGCTTGCTCTTTCAGATGATTCCGAGGACCGCAAGGAAAAGAAAAGCAGCAAGAAGGATGAGAAAAAGGGAAGAAAGAAATACAAGGTCCATAAGTATAAGAAGTCAGCTACTTCAAAGGCTGCAAGAGCCTCTCAGGGCAAAAAAAAGAAAAAGAAGAAATGATTGGTTGAGGTTGATAAAATGTCAGACGACAGCATAAAGCTTATAGCAAACAATAAAAAGGCATTTCATGATTATTTCATAGAGGAAAAGTATGAGGCCGGTATTTCACTGGCAGGTACTGAGGTCAAATCCTTAAGGCAGGGAAAGTGCAGTATAAAAGAGGCCTGGGTCAGTATTGATAAGGGTGAGGCGTTTATATGCGGTATGAATATAAGCCCTTATGAGAAAGGAAATATCTTTAATAAGGATCCTCTCAGAGTAAGGAAGCTTCTTTTGCATAAGCAGGAGATCAGAAAGCTTGATCAGGCTTCTCAGGTACAGGGATATACACTTGTTCCTCTGGAAGTATATTTTAAACATGGTAAGGTTAAGGTTCAGATAGGACTTGCCAAAGGTAAGAAACTGTATGATAAGCGTGAATCCACTGCAAAACGCGATCAGCAGAGAGAGGCAATGAGAGATTATAAGGTTAGTCTGAGATAATCAGATGCAACTAGCATAAAACATTTATTTTGTGCCTGTTTCACAAGATAGCTGTTGAAAAATGCAGTAAATATCGATATACTTGTATATGCGGATCATTTGGGTCCGTATATACAATTTAATAAGGGTTAGTAAAGGTTTCGACAGGGATTCTGAAGCTGGAGAAGCTGTCCGCAGGATGGTGCGTTAAACCTCAAACTTAAATATAAACGCTGAAGATAATTTAGCACTCGCTGCCTAAGTGCAGCGCGTAGGCCCGTGTGCACCTGCACATACGGTAACC
>CAMVLM010000093.1 GCA_947168335.1 uncultured Butyrivibrio sp.
CGGAAAAATGTAATAATTTTTGCAGCATATGGGATATGCTCAGGAAGCGTTTGTAGAAAATAATATGCGCTCCGAAAAAAATGTAATAGTTTTATGCCTATATGGGATGTGCTCAGAATGCATTTGTAGAAGATAATATGTGCTCCGGAAAAATTGTAATAGTTATTTCAGAAATCTCTATTACATTTTTTCCGGAGCACCATAAATTTTGCAAATACACTCATGTAGAGGCATTAAAACATGCCAAATCTATTACATTTTTTCAAAATGGTAGCTTCCTGGGAATTCCCCTCAAAATACAAGAGAAAATGAACAGCCCGCGACGAAAGAGCCCCCCTCACAACAAAAGACTCCCCGCAAAATCAACAAAATCCACAATAATGCACAACCGCGCTCCAAATAGCACAGCCTGCGCCCCAAGCAGAACATAAGCAAGTAAAAGTTCCAAAAAGACTCATTACGTCACAGCCCCTGTAACCCTTCACTTCACGGTGATACACAACTCTCGTATCCGAAGGATCAGAAGGATCAGGAGGATCAGAAGGATCAGACGCAGACTATATCAGGATTGCTGGAAGAAACCACTACCCTGTATTCGTTGCCATCATCTTTGGTGTAGCTGAAATCCTCACCATTCTGATCAACAATTTCCAAATTTATCACAGCATGCAGAAAAAGCCACCAGCCTTGTGCCACGGTGACTGCATTTGTTATAATTACCACTCGGGGACTCTGCATTTATGCAGAAATGAAAAAAGATAGGGGAACTAAAAAATGAAGAAATCAGCAAAATCTCTATGCCGCGGGCTCCTGACCCTCACGGCAGCAATTATCATGTTTACCTGCGTGAAAACCGCAGCTCATGCCGAGACAGATGAAATAGTCATCGACTTTTCACAGGGGCAGAGCTACACCTACTATGAAAAGGATCTGAAAGAAGCCTACAAAAAAGGCATCGGCACTCTTACAAACGCACCGGTCAACATGAAAAATGCAATCTATACGTTACTATATGCAAGCGGACTTGGCCTGCGCTTAGACAGCTACACCGAAAGCCACACACCGCTTCACAAGGAAAGTCCTTTCCAGACGATTTATGAATTAGACAACCGCATATACTCCAGCACACAGGATGTCTATTATACCTTAAGCGCCGGAAACTCCAAAGGAACCTACATCGCGACAATCACCGAAGACACCAAATTCAATACAGACTACATCTCCGCTTCACAATTTATCCAGGATGCAAAGGTCCTCTATGGATACCAGGCAATAAATCCCAGTGGAAAAAAATATGTTAAGCTCAAATTCCTCTTCAAAGATCCAAAATCCACTTACGTAGTCGTTGATGAAAAAGGCAACTCTTCCGTAGTAATCCCGGACACAGAATTTGTGGAAAACGGCTGCAAATATAAAGTCACCGGAGATGACGAAGTTACTTTCACCGGTGTTGCAAATAAAAAAATGAAAACCATAAAAATCCCGGATACCGTGCATCACCAGATTTTCACCTACCGAGTAACATCAATTGCAAATAAAGCCCTTTCCGGCAATAAAAATGTAAAAAGCATCCGCGTCGGCCGCAACGTAACCCGCATCGGCAGAAGCGCTTTTTCCAAATGTAAAAACCTGAAAAAGCTAAGGATCTACTCCAAAGTTATTACAGGCATCGGCAAAAAAGCCCTCTACAAGAATTCCAAAAAGCTTGTAATCTGGGTTCCAAGGGAAAGATACAGCAAATATAAGAAAATGCTCAAAAAAGTCACATCGAATGATGTAAAGATACTCAAGCTCACCGACTAATGCATATTTTGAAAATATGCCCTATTCATACCGGAATCATTCTCCACTGGTAAACTCTTCCTCATCAATGTTCTTAAGAGCATACTCAAGGCACTGGATCACAACTTTGTTCACAGAGGTGTTGTGATTCTCTGCCAGTGTGGTCAGCATATCGCTGAATTCTGTAGGAATTCTGAAAGTCTTGGTAGCAAAAGTATCGTATTCGTTCTTAATCTTAAGCATGGTCAGCTCCAATCTTATCTGACATTATTGTTTTATTTATTAGCAGAACCCCGGGCTGCGAATACCCGGGGTCCTTACTATTCTTATGTGTAGGAATCTATAAAGCTATATTTTCCATACGATTGGTTTACAAATTATTTCTTGTAAACGATCTTCACATTCTTGTTAACCTTCTTAGCTGCCTTAACGATAGCGTTAGCAACCTTTGAGCCCTTCTTAGCGCCCTTGATTACAACCTTATTAAGGTTCTTAGCACCCTTGAACATATTTCCATTGATGTTCTTTGCCTTCTTGATGTTTGTAGCATCAATAGTTGCTGTCTTAACCTTCTTACCTGTGATTGCCTTTGAGCCAATCTTTGTAACCTTAAGAGTCTTGCCGTCAACTGTTACAGTCTTACCAATCTTAACTGACTTCTTGTTAGCTGTCTTTGTAACCTGTACAGATGTTCCGTCGATTCCCTTGTAGGTTGTGCCAGAAACAACCTTTGTTGTTCCTGCAGGAACGCCCTTCTTAGCTTCTTCTTCAGCTGCCTTCTTAGCTGCTTCTTCAGCTGCCTTCTTAGCTGCTGCTTCATCATCAGCTTTCTTCTTAGCTGCTGCTTCTTCAGCCTTGATCTCTTCCTGTGTCTTCTCAACTACAGAAATTGTGAATGCCTCTGAAGAAGGTGTACCAGCGATGGATGTAGCTGTAATCTTAGCTGTACCAGCCTTAACACCAGTTACAACGCCATTAGCATCAACTTTTGCTACAGATGTGTCTGAAGATTCCCATGTTACATTCTTTGAAGCATCACCATAAGCGTCCACATCAGCCTTAAGTGTTGTTGTTGCTCCGATTTTAACTTCGTTTGAACCAGAAATTGTAATAGATTTAATACCAGTAACTTCTACTTCACATTTAGCAGTAAATGTACCATTAATTGTATCATCAGCAGTAACGGTAATAACAGCTTTTCCAGGAGCAATACCATCTAATGTAATTGCGCTTGAGTTAGGTCCTTTAGCAGGTGCAGCAATATTAGCAACCTTAACTACACTTTCATCACTGGATTCAGCACTAACAGTAAATACCTCAGCTGCATTAGCAACTGTATTAGTATCATAAGGAGTTACAACAGCATTAAAACCGCCAGTAGCAGCACCTACAGTAATAGAAACTGCACTCTTATCTAACTCCACACCATCAGCTCTTACACCATCAGCTGCTGCATTCAAAAACTTAATAAGTGCTACTTTATTATTCCAAGTAAATGCAACTTCTTCTGAACCAGCTGCCTTATAAGTAACATCAATAGTATCCTTTGTTGAATCTTTGCTAACGTTTACCTTTGTAAGCGCACCGCCAGCTTTATTAGTAATTGTTATTTCAGATACACTAATAACATTTTTCTTAGCACTATCTGAATAGAATTTCAATGTAGTCTTACTATTAGAATCGTTCTTATAAAGAGTTGTCCCTCCACTCAATGCATCATAATAAATTTCACCAGCATTTATACTTACAAGGTAATAAGCATAATCAAGAGGAGCTGTAGCTGAAGTATTTGCATCATAAACTGCACATCTAACAACATAAGGCTTATTTCCTGCATCTGACACAATCTGTGCAGTTATTGTACATGTCTGCTGTGTAGAATTGCTAATAGCTATACCTTCACCAGCATTAAGAGCCGTATAACTACCTTTAACATTATTATTAGCTCCAGTAATTCGAGTAGCTATATCAACTATAGCCGTATCGATATCAGGTGTTCCTGCGACAGCAGCATTCTTATCATCAATAAGATCCCATTTATACTTCAAACCAGAAGTTGTAAATCCTTCAACATTCTCAGCTTCAAGCGAAGCAGTAAGCTCTTTTGTATCGCCTACCGTCATAGTTGCAGGAGAAGTAACTACTGTTGAAGCCGGACTAATATTAGCCGTATATTTTGAAGCAGGTGTTATTGTCACATCGATACTTGCTAAACCATAATAATTATTTCCAGAACCATCAGTAGCATCAGAATAGCAATATACTGTTACTGTTTTACTCTCTTGTAACCCTGTATCGGCTACTGTTGCAACTATCTGCTTTCCTGTAGCTGTAACAGTAAGTAAAGTAGTATCCGAAGACTTCCAATTGTATGTTGCTCCATTTATACTTGTAACGCCTGCAGCAAAGTCAGGAGCTGACTCAGCAATGAGGGTAGCTTTTCCAGCTGAACCAGTAGCACTCTTTAATGTAAGCGTAGATATAGGTTTTTTAGCTGAATCCAAAATGCTGACATTATCTGTCATATCTTTATTAGCATTTTTTACAAATACAACTAAATCATCATGATTCACGTCAGTATTAACTGCCCAGTTAGCCTGAGATACACCACTAACTACATACTCAGCTTTTACTGTAGCAAATTCGCCAGAAGCAGCTACCTTTGATGCTGACAACAAAGCAGTCTCGCCTTGTCCAAGAGGATGTATTTCGTATCCAGCGCCCTCGACAGACCATTTAATGGAATCCGTAGCAGCCATATTTTTCAAATCGCCCTCTGCCGTAGTGTAATCACCCTGTGTAGCCAGCGTTTCCGCATGTAATACAATAGTTCCGCCTGTCTTAAGTGTTCCTGTGTTAGCAGTCTGATTTGTAGCATCTGTAGTTGCTGTAGAAATAGTCAAAAAGTGTCCTGCGGAAGGTGCTGCTTGTTGTGCTGCTAATGCAGTCATAGGAATAGCAACCGCACTCAAATTACTTACGGCCAAAGCACCCGCGAGGGCGAATGACCAGAGTTTGTTTCTCTTCATATTCAGTTTCTCCCTTCATAAGAAAAATAGTTTGTAAACTCGATATATCGATATTCGCAATCTCGATATATCGTATCTACGTACTAATATATCGCAAACTCGATATATTGTCTATCCGGTTTCCGTATTAAAATATTATTAAAAATATATAAACAAATAAGACCCGCGGCCGGTAAATTTTTCTGCCGGCAAATATACAGGTCTTAGGAAAGAGGTGTCAATGTTCGATTGTCTTGGAAGAATTACTGAATTGAGAGAGGCTAGGGGATGGTCTCCGTACAAGCTTGCGAAGGAGACAGGTATTCCGCAGTCAACATTCATGACCTGGTATGCGCAGAACAGATATCCGTCATTGGAGAAGCTTGAAGTTATCTGTGAAGCACTCAGTGTTACGCTTCCGGAGTTTTTCAGTGATGAAGAGCAGCTTGAGAAAAGATCAGCCACCAAGGATCTGACAGAGCTTGATTCAAAATTCATTCTACTTAATGATAATCAGAGAGCTGCTGTTCTTTCAGTAATTGAGGCGTTCCTGCAAGATTAACATCTTATGCAGGGGCGCCTCATTTTTTTATTTTACATATGCATTTGTCTGCTTCTTCACTGCTTTTATGAGTTTTTTCATTTTGATTTCCCCTTAACTTTTTTCCTGCGATTGGCGCAGTTTTCCCCCTTGGGTATTATAGCAGAGTCAGGTTGAGTTTTATTGCTTTTCTTTTTCCCAGGAACAACAAATATCTATTAGAAGCACTTCTTTGTTGGAAAAAGAGAAGAGCCACAGCAAGCAAATTGCCATGGCTCTTGTGATTCAAGTAATATTCAAGCAAAAATAAATTCAAATATCAAAATAATCATTTCAGAGGGCTAAGCCCGGTTGAGCAATCCCAATTAAGCAAAAGGATTCTCTGTAGGATAAGGAAGTGATGCGGGCTGGTTGTAGCCGATTACTTCTGCGCCTACGTACTTGAGTACCTCGAAGAGTGCCTTGCCATAGTGGCCGAAAGCAACTGCTCCGTGGTGAGGGAAGTTGTGCTGGATAAGGATGTGTCTGTAGAATCTTCCCATTTCCGGAATAGCGAATACGCCGATGCCGCCGAAGGACTGTGTAGCTACAGGAAGAACTTCACCCTGTGCAACATAAGCCTTGAGGTGGTTATCAGATGTGCTCTGAAGTCTGTAGAATGTGATGTCACCAGGCATGATGTCACCTTCAAGTGTACCCTGTGTAACTTCCTCAGGAAGGTTTCTGGCCATGATTCTCTGGAACTTCATCTCGCAGCTTGAAAGCTTGCTTGTGCAAGTATTTCCGCAGTGGAAGCCCATGAATGTATCTGTGTGCTTGTAGTCGAACTTGCCCTTGATGGACTGCTCGTACATGTCAGCAGGTACAGAGTTGTTGATGTCAAGAAGTGTAACAGCGTCGTTACTTACGCATGTTCCGATGAACTCACTGATTGCACCGTAGATATCAACCTCGCAGGATACCGGAATTCCGCGTCCTGTGAGACGGCTGTTTACATAGCAGGGAACGAAACCAAACTGTGTCTGGAATGCAGGCCAGCACTTACCGGCGATACAAACAAACTTCTTGCCGCCTCTGTGCTCCTCGATCCAGTCAAGAAGTGTAAGCTCATACTGAGCAAGCTTGGAAAGGATCTCAGGCTTCTTGTTGCCTGCGCCAAGGTCGTTCTCCATATCCTTAACAACGTCAGCAATTCTGGGATCTCCAGCGTGCTTGTTGAAGCTCTCGAAGAGGTCAAGCTCTGAGTTCTCTTCGATCTCTGCGCCCATGTTGTAGATCTGCTGAATAGGTGCGTTACAAGCAAGGAAGTTCATCGGACGAGGGCCAAAGCTGATAACCTTGAGCTCTGAAATTCCGTAAAGTGCTCTTGCGATCGGAACGAACTCGTTGATCATCTTAGCGCACTCATCTGCTGTGCCAACGGGATATTCAGGAATATATGCCTTTACATTACGAAGGTGGAGGTTGTAGCTTGCGTTAAGCATTCCGCAGTAAGCATCTCCTCTTCCGTCGATAAGGTCGCCCTGTGACTCCTCTGCTGCTGCGCAGAACATTACAGGACCATCAAATTTCTCTGCAAGAAGTGTCTCGGAAATCTCGGGACCGAAGTTACCAAGATATACGCAAAGTGCGTTACATCCTGCCTTCTTTACATCCTCAAGAGCCTCAAGTGTCTGAGTCTCTGACTCGATGATGCAGACAGGGCACTCATAAATGTCCTCTTTGTTGAAAAGTTTCTCGTAGCTTGCTACAAGAGCCTTTCTACGATTGATAGCAAGTGAAGCAGGGAAACAGTCACGGCTGACTGCAACCACGCCGATTTTAACCTGGGGAATGTTATTCATATTTAATCCTCCTACCCTTAAATGAAAAATTGTTATTCAATGCAGTTTTCTAACAAACCGCGAAAAAGCTGTTTTTTCTAAAAATCCGTAAAATTGTGTGTACGTTAACACATCACATAAATCATACGTTTAGCGGACTTTGTTGTCAACACGACATAATTCACAGTTTTACCCGACGAATTATGTGAAAATGTTATATTACAGGTTCTGCTCGATATGTATACTGAGCTCCGTGTAGTTGACTTTCTTGGGAACGGTGCCGTATGCCAGATAGTTAAAGAGCATCTCAAGCGAGAGTTTGCCCTGCTTTTCCGGTTCCTGGCAGATGGTGGCGCTGATCATGCCCTTGTGGAACATCTCGTACTGAACCGCAACAAGGTCATTGGTGATGATCTTGATCCTATGGTCGGTATCCTCGGCTGCGATAAGGCGGCAGATGTCGTAGTCCCTGGGGTTTATGACGTACACCACGTTTGTCTCCGGATACTTGGAAAGCATCTCTCTGACTGCCTGTCTGTTTTCCTCTCTGTCCAGTGAAATGCTCCATTTTCCCAGAAGCTGCATGTTCGGATAGTGAGAGTCCATCTCATTCTGGAAGCCTCTGATACGCTCGGTTGCGCTTTCCTTGATGTTTCCGAATTCTGTGAAAAAGCAGATTTTGGCGTCATTTCCTCCGGCTATTGCGGAAAGTCCCGCAGCAAGCCTGCCTGATGCCAGATAGTCGCAGCCCACATATGCCATGTGATCAACGCCTTCAAGTCTTGAGTTATAGAAAACAAGGGGCATTTCGCGTTTTTTCTGCTCTTCAATAATGAGGTCATTCACAGGAGATGTGATTCCGGTGATGCAGACTCCGTCGTATTCACTTATTGTTTTTTTCAGCTGTTTGATCAGCCTTTTTTCATCGGCGCTTGTGTCCGGATACTCGATTATATCCGTGGTTGCGGCATAGGCCTCGAGGGATTTCGCCTTTTTCTCAGCGCTCTCTCTGACCGGGATGAAGAAGGGACTGTACTCGGTTTTGGGAATCATGAAAAGAAATCTGAGTTTCTTTTTCCTGACTGCCAGTCCCTGAGCGACTTTGTTGGGAACGTATTTGAGTTCCTCGCATGCCTTCTCTACCCGCTCTCTGGTCTCCGCCTTGACGTAGCCTCTGTTGTGGAGGACGCGGTCCACTGTGCCGATGGAAACTCCGGCTAATTTAGCTATTTCAGTGATTGTTGCCATTTTTCTCTAATCAGATAAGTCCTGCGATATCGATGTTTTCTCCGAAGAGTCCTTCGTATGCGCCTGACTGGATTTCAGATGCTTCCTTGTGAGCATAGAGCCACTTGTTTGTAGCAAAAAGTGTTCTGTCATCAAGGTTCTTGCCAGCAGTTTCTGTGGTTCCTACGTTTGTTCCCTTGGGAAGTGCGATGAGCACCTTGAAGCCCTTGGATGCGTCTGCGTGGCAGGGTGCATAGTGAAGTGTTGTTGCGTAAACTTCAACAAGTACGCCCTTGGGCACTCTGAATGCCTTTACTTTTGCTGTGTCAAGCTTGCCGTCTTCGATGTCAGCCATTCTTGCAAGAAGCAGAACAAAATCTTCTGTTCCAAGGTTGAATTCGCTGTCTCTGTGGTATTCCAGGCAGTTAAGCTTGGTGTTGTGGCCGTTGCAATAACCGAACTGGAAGGGCATTCCGCCGAAAAGGCTTGTGCCAAGCTCCTTTGTTACAGATGTGCTCATGAGTGCGGGCAGCTCTGCAACGTAGTCAACGCCCTCAGGAAGGGGTGTGTCCTTCTCAAGTGACTCCAGAATGGGAGCTACATCGTATCCCTCAACGACTCTTCCGTATTCTTTAAACTCTTTGTCTGTTACGCTAAGAATTTTCATTACCTTCTCCTACCTTTCTTAATAACATGCCATTTGGCGGATTGGGCCCGGCAGCTGTCTGCTGTGGCTTTTTTATCCGCCTTACGACTTTGATATGTTATTTCTGTTAACGTACACACATTTTACAATATGGAGACCGGATACTCAACATATTTTTGATATCCATGTAGCTGATTTTTAGGGGATTTTCTTGTGAAGATTGCACAAGGGGGAGGGGGTGGGTTTTGCCACGGGTTCTGTTTTATGCGGGCATTGCTGCAGCATTTTCATTTCTTTTAAATCCGAATTTTGCTACGGTTTCGCGAACTCTCCAGTCCTCATCCTTTGCAAGTCTCTTGATAAGGTTCAAAGGAGTCTTTGCATTTTTAGCAACTGCTTTTCTTACGTAAGCATCTCTGTCTTCAGCAAGACGATAAAGAGCTTCTGTAGGAGCGTTTTCATTTCCTGCTGCGTTTGAACGAACGCTCTGCTTCTGATCATGTATCAATGCAAGAAGTATGCCTCTTGAAGCATTGCTGTTGGAAGCAACCATTTTTCTTACAATGATTGAGCTGTCACCGGCAAGAAGTAAGAGGATGTCCTCAGGTGTGTTTACATTTCCTGCAACTGACTCACGAACAGATGAGTCCTTGTCTGCTGAAAGGCTTCTGAGGATCTCAGTTGTTGTGTTTGCATTTGCTGCTACCGCACATCTTACTTCGAAGTTTTCGTCTTCTCTTAATCCGCTCAAAACCTCATCTGTAGCCTTTTCGTTTTTTGCAACTGCAAGTCTTACTGATGCGTCAGCGTCTTTTGCAAGTTCAGCGATGAAAGCTGCTGCCTTTTCATTTGATGCGATTCCGCTTCTTACCATTCCTGAGTTGTCCTTTGAAAGAATCTCAAGTGCAAATGCAGGAGTTTTTGCATTTTCAGCAACCTTGTAACGAACGGTTTCACACTCATCAGCTGCAAGCTTTACAAGAATTTCAGCAGGTGTGCTTTTGTTTGCTGCAACGCCCCATCTGATCATGCTGTTGTCGCTCTCAGCAAGCTGCTCTAAAATTTCCTTAGGAGTATTACTATTGGATGCAATTTCCAAAACAACTCTTCTGTCATTTTTATTTACTTTGTAAATCTCTCTGATCTCTTCAGCTGTTGTCATGTTGTTTACCATTACTTCCTTCATTTCTTCTATCTCCTAATTCTTCTTAAACTCACTTTTTTATCATCTGATCGCAACCGGATATATTAACGGCATGGTCCTCAAAAAACTTTAGAGGTATTTTTAAATTTTTTTTGGAAAATTCTTAGTTTAAATTCTTTCGAAAAAAAATCTGCAGTCGACGATATCGATGTCTACTTTGATGCCTCAACTCTTGATCTTAGCAGCTTTGATTTTTCTAATTCGTTGATCAGCAGTAGAAAGGACGCTACCGTTGGAATGTTTTATGGATGCTCAAAATGAAATCATTCAAAGCTCCTAAAAACATAAAAGTCGAAATCGATTATGAAGGTATTTACAGCGGCAGTACAGTTGAAAAGTCCGGCGATTCTGAGAATGTCAAAAAAGTGGACAGCACTAAAGTCAAGCTTCCGGCAACTGTGGTTGTTAAGGGAAAAAATAAGAAGAAAGCCCTGAAAGCCTTAAAGAAGCAGACGAATGCTGCATTGAAGTGATATTTGGTTGTATTGCGTTTGTATTCTGTGTCTACAAAATGAGGGCGTCTACAAAACAGGGTACAGTTCAATTGGTACAGTTCAATTAAAAAAATTTGGAGTTTTAGTTTCGATTAAGTTTCATGTTTTAATATGTGTTCATCAGGAACAACACCCCTCGTTCCTGATAACACCCCTCATAAGAACTTTTCTTCATAACACAGAAGCCGGACTTCCTACAAGTCCGGCCTTTCCCTTTTTTGGGGGATGTTATTTGTTCAGGTATTCTATCCTCTTTTCCCGGATGTCTTGTATTGTTGCGGAAGCATTTAACTGTTCAGATATTCCACAACTTTATCCAGGGTGTCCTGTACTGTCTCGGATAATTCCTTCATCTCATCGGTTGCAGGTAAAAGATCCGGAACCATGACTGGTTTCAGGCCCCCTCTGCTTGCGGAACGAATTCCGTTGTAGGAGTCTTCAATGGCGTAAGCATTTTCCGGTTTTACACCGATTTTTTCACATGCAAGAAGAAAAATCTCAGGGTCCGGTTTGCTTTTGGTTACCATATCCCCGGTGACAATCTCATCAAAGTATTCCAGAATCCCCGCATCTCTTAGCTGATTAACAACAGTCTGCCTTCTGGTCGACGAAGCCAGAGCTATCTTTTTATTTTCATATTTCAGGAAATCCAGTATCACGTGAACCCCGCTTTTCATGGGGAGTCTGCCGCCATCGTATTTTTCATGGTACATTGTGGAAGCTTCTTTGGCGTAAACATCATATGGAAAGTCATCACCGTACGCTTCCAGCATTATTTCTTTTGTGCGCTGAGCGGTCGTTCCAGTGCAGGCAAGATATGGCTCTTCGATGTTTTTTATGTCGTATTTCTCCGCCAGCTCCAGCCAGCATTTCATTGTCGCTCTCTCCGAGTCAAAAATCACCCCGTCCATGTCGAAAACGACTGCGTCAAATTTTTTCATTGTGTTGTCCTCATGTATTTCTGATTAAGCATTTTGTTTTCCGGCGGTTCACCTTCCCAAGGTTTTTGATGATTCCGGGGTCAGTCGATCCACCACTCCGGAGTCAGCTCACCAAGTGTCATTATGCGCTCTTTTTTGAAATCCATCATAATTTCTATGTCTTTGTATTTTCCCGGCATCAGCTGAACCATCAGCTCACGGCAGGCTCCGCAGGGCGCCCCTTTTCCCTCAAATGGCGGTATGCAAAGAACCTTATCTATTTCATAATCTCCGTTTGTAATCATATTGAAGATTGCGTTTCTTTCAGCACAGATTCCAAGCGTTGAACAGGTATCTATGCAAACACCGGTGTAGATTTTTCCCGATTTGGAAAGCACGGCCGCCGACACACCTCCAGCAGTCACAAATTCTGAAATAACCTTCTCTCCAAGAACAGCTTTTGCTGCATCATACATTTCATACCATATCTTATCCATAAGATTCCTCCTTATTATTAAGGCCTGTTTCTTACTACACTTTTTCATTATACGTGACATTGGCGGAATATGATATACTCCGGCTTCATTAGACCATTCGAGTGGATAGCCTCTGGGCCGGGTATCTTCTGGGATGGGTATATCGCATATGCGATATAGAGACGTTGTGTTATGCGATATATTAGGATCTGATTATATTTCTAATACTTCGCATATGCGTTGTACTATAGTTGTGTTCTGCGATATATGTGCTTCGCGTTTGCGATATAGCATAGTTGCGAAATGCGATATATGTGCTTCGCGTTTGCGCTATAGCATAGTTGCGAAATGCGATATATGTGCTTCGCGTTTGCGCTATAGTTGTTTCAATTTTGTGCTGTA
>CAMVLM010000094.1 GCA_947168335.1 uncultured Butyrivibrio sp.
GATCAGCTCTGCACTCCTGCACAGGCACAGGGACAGCTCTGCACACCTCAGCAGGGACAGAATCTTTGCACTCCGTAAGAGCGTTTTGAGCGTATAACTCAAAAAGGCTATTATACATAGTCTCAAATCCAAAATAAAAGTGGCTCAATCCCAGAGAACATCTGGGGTTGAGCCTTTTTATCTTAGCGGTAAATGTGTAATAAAAAGTTTCCTGTTTGTTTGTGTGTAAATCAATAATAAACAAATAATTAAAAAAATATTAAAACCTTTACGCTTTATTGAATATACATTTTGCACATCATATAATTTTATTACGATTTGTTTTTGGTTAAAGTATATAATTATTTATTTTAAAAAAGGAGGATATTTTTATGAATCAGAATTTATGTACCCCTCAGCAGGATCAGCTCTGCACCCCTAATCAGGGACAGCTTTGCACTCCTCAGGATCAGCTCTGCACACCTGCACAGGCACAGCAGCTCTGCACTCCTCAGGACCAGCTCTGCACACCTGCACAGGCACAGCAGCTCTGCACACCTGCACAGGCGCAGCAGCTCTGCACCCCTAATCAGGGACAGCTTTGCACTCCTCAGGACCAGCTCTGCACACCTAACCAGGCACAGCAGCTCTGCACACCTGCACAGGCGCAGCAGCTCTGCACACCTGCACAGGCGCAGCAGCTCTGCACACCTAATCAGCCCCAGAATCTATGCACTCCGTAAATAGTAATTGAATGAAGACCTCCTCAACGGAATGGTTAGAATAAAATATACTTTCCTTTTGAGGAATGTCTTCTTTTTTTTACATATCTTGAGAATAATGAGGTGACGAATAATGGCAATGACAATGGATGAAATGGAACAACAGTTAGTTCAGGCTTGGAAAGAAGTATTTGAAGTTGAAGAAGTAAAGGAAGACGATAACTTTTTTGAACTCGGTGGAGATTCTATAAAAGCAGTTCAGTTGGTAGCATGGCTCCTTCAGAAGGGCATTAAGCTTGATCTGATGGATATTTTTGCAAATCCGACAATTGAGGAAATGGTTCCTATTCTTGAGGAAACAGCTCCTATGTATATTCCACCTTCAATCATTAACAAAGATCAGCTGGCAGCTCAGCAGGGTGGAGCAGCTCCCGCAGCAGCACCTGCAGCAGCACCTGCATCGGCTCCTGCAGCAGCACCTGCACAGGATCAGCTGTGCACAGCTCCTCAGCCTCAGCCCACACTGAATGCACCCGCACAGGGTCAGCAGCTCTGCGCACCACAGGCAGGTGGTCAGCAGCTTTGCGCACCGGCAGGCGGACAGCAGCTCTGCACACCACAGGTTCAGCAGATGGCTATGGGCGCTGTTCAGCAGCTCTGCACACCCCAGGGCCAGATGATGGTAAGAGGTGCTCTTCAGCAGCTCTGCACACCCCAGGGTCAGCAGATGGTAGTTGGAGCCCTTCAGCAGCTTTGCACACCTCAGGGTCAGCAGATGGTTAACGGTGCTGTTTCACAGCTTTGTACCGGCGGCGGTGCCGGAGCACCTCCTATTCCGGGACGCAGGCCTGCAGGCGTTGTAGATAAGCCCATTGATAAGCCTAATGTAATGCAGATGGAAAAGCCCCATGTTAAGGTTCCTACAAGCACTCCTGAGGTTGCTCTTGAGACAGTTCTTCGCGGAATTCTTAACAAGCCTTTTGATAAGGATGCAGATCTTTTCAAAATCGGTATTTCAAACTTTGGTATTATGCAGATCATCACACGTTGTGCTGAGCAGGGTTACAGTGTAACCATGCAGGATATCTCTCAGAATCATACCTTTAACACTCTTGTTAAGAAGTTGGTTCCCGGAGATGGCAAGTAATTAGGAAAGTGAGGCTAAAATGAATAACAAGGCAAATAATACGCCACAGTTATGTGGATTACAGATGCCCCAGCAGCCCTGCACGCCTAATCAAATGCCGCAGAACCTCTGTCCGCCGGTAAATGCACAGCAAAATCTGTGCGGCCCTCAGATGAATAATCAGCAGCTTTGCATGCCGAAGAAGGCTCAGGGTCAGCAGCTTTGCACACCACAGCAGGCACCCGGACAACAGCTCTGTGCACCACAGCAGGCACCCGGACAGCAGCTTTGCGCACCGCAGCAGCCGGGTGGACAGCAGCTTTGCACACCGAATCAGGCTCAGGCACCATCTGCAGCACCTGCACCTGCTCCGGCAGCTCCTACAGGTGAAATAGTCCTCAAGGAAAGAAGTGCTGAAGCACCGAAGGCTGTGAAGCATTCCTTCAAGCTCGCTGATTTTGAGGCGAAGCTTTCGAAGAAGGATCTGGATAAGATCGTATCCATGTACGGAACCGGTATCAAGGATATTTATGATCTGGGACCCGGACAGAAGTGGATGTTCTCCAAGGCAAGCTTTGTTACATCAACGTTCTTTGTACAGACGATGTTCAAGGCTATTGCGGATATAACACCTTCTTCCTTCAGAATCAATACTGATAAGGTTGTGGAAAAACACGACAACCTCCGTACAGCTTTTGCACATACAGATCTTGCTAAGCCATATCAGGTTGTATTAGCTGACAGAAAAGCAGAGCTGGAATTCTTTGATATTTCAGATACTGCTGCTGAAGATCTGGACGAGAAGTTAACTTCGCTTATGGAAGCTGACAGACGTAGAGGATTTGATCTTGAAAAGGATCCGCTTCTTCGTGTTCTTGTTTATCGTACACCTGACATTGATGGAAAACAGGCCTTTGCGATTATTGTTTCGCAGCCTCACATCAATATCGATGGTGCAAGTTCCGGTATCCTTTATAAGGAACTCTTCATTGACTATGCTATGGCAAAGAGTGGAAAGAAGGTTCAGGAAGATCCGGAAGTTGCATTTAAGAATTATATTGACTGGCTTTCAACTCTGGACAAGACCAAAGAATTTGATTATTGGAAAGAGTATCTGAAAGATCTGAGTAAGTTCAAACCTGTACCGGGTTACAGAAAGAGCAATGTGGAGTATTCACAGTCCACAGAAGTCCTTGCTTTTGATGAAGATGAGTCCAAGAAGATTCGTTCACTGCAGAGAAAGTTTAAGGCAACACTGAATAACGTTGTTCAGTCTGCATGGGGTGTTATGCTTCAGTCCATCTTCGGTGAGAAGGACGTTGCATTCGGTGCTATAACCTCAGGACGCGGTGCTGAAGTTGCCGGTTCTGCAATGATGATGGGCGGTATGGTCAATGCCATTCCTGTTCGTGTAAATGCAGATAAGGAAACAAAATTCTCTGATGTTGTTAAGGATATGCAAAAGAATTTCGCAGCATCCATGACAAACGGACATTGCTCACCGGAAGAGATTCAGGAAGCACTTGGTCGAAAAGAGCCTATATTCGATCACCTGATCAATTTCCATAATTTCCAGGGAGCCGGCGATTTCGCAAATGTTTCTATTGAAGGTATCACACTTCTTGGTTCTGAGAATTTTGATTATCTGTCAACAGACCTTTGCGTATACTTCGGCACAGTAATGCAGGCATTCCAGGCTAACTTCACCTACAATGCAAGTGCATTCACTCCCAAGAAGATCAGGCTTTTAGCTGAGAACTTCAAGAAGGTACTTGCTCAGGTAAGTGAGAATCCGGATATCCTTGTCGGGGATATTAAGACTGATAGCCTGGAGGCATTTGTTCTTGCTGAGAAGGATGCAGAGGCAGAGCGTCAGAGTATGGTATCTTTCTTCAAGGGAACAAAGATATTTGGTGCTCTTCCGGAAGAGGCTCTCAGAAATCTTGCAGAATACGCTACAGAGCAGAACTTTACCGAAGACGATGTTATCGTCAAAGACCAGAAGGAAATCAGAGATGTTTATCTCGTACGGGAAGGTTTTGTAGAACTTGCTCGTCAGAATATGCACGGTTGGTACAATACGGTTAAGGTTTATAAGACCGGAGATCTTATTACTCCTGAGACAATGTTTGGTGATTCCAAGATGTCGGGTACACTTATAGGTGCCAGTGATAATATCACGGTTGTGAAGATCCGTACCGATGCTATCAGGAAGTTCATTGAACGTTATCCGAACATTCTGGAAAGTCTTGCATCAATGCTTTATGGACAGCTTAAGTCTATGACGACATTGTGGCTTAGTGCAGATTGATAAAAAATATAGGGAGGAATTGGAAGATTCCTCCCTTTTTCATCACTATCTTAAGTAATTGAGTAACCAAGTAACTGTTAACCCGCAAATATAACAAACATAAAGATGAAGGGGTAATATGGAAAAAGTTGAGTGGAAGATAGACAGTGGAAAAACAGTGTATGAACTTGCATGTTTGGCAAGGAAGGATGAGGATGATTATCCTTATGCCGAATGGTACGACTATACCAATGAAGAGGTAGTAATAAAAAGTTTTGGAGAGCTAAGAAGCGATGCCTTTGGTCTTGCAACTTATCTCGATGAACAAAAAGGTGAAGAAGACAGTATCCGGGTTGCCATGATGGGGCTTACCAGCTATGAATACGAAGCTGCTATTATAGGAACTATGTGCGGAAGAAACGTATCAGTTCTTTTAGATCCCAAGCTTGCTCCCGAAGATTTTATAAAAAGAATAAATTTTACAGAGGCAAAGGTAGTTCTTTATGATCAGGTGTTTGAGAAAATGATGCCTGCGATAAAGGATGCATGTCCCGGGGTGGAGAAATATATCTGTATGAATTCCACTTCAGAAAACATGGGAGAGTCCTTTAGGAGTCTGTGCGACCGTTATGCCGGAAAAAAGAATTTCCGGACTCCCGATGAAAATGATGTTACTGCCATACTTTTTACTTCAGGTACAACAGGAGAAGCAAAAGGCGTAATGCTGACTCAAAAGAATCTGGTCAGCAATGCGACTAAGGGAGAGGAAGTATTCCCTAAGGACTGGGTAAGACTTACAAACCTTCCGCTGTTCCATATCTTTTGCCTTAGTAATGACCTTTTATTTGGTCTTGTATGGCAGGGAACAAGTGCGATAAATGATTCGATGATGCATTTCTTCCAGAATATGAAGAGATTCAGGCCTCATACGATTATGACGGTTCCTATGATAGGAACAGCTATTCTTAAGACCCTTGATCGAACAGCAGCTGCCCATCCTGAGATGGATAAGAAAGCTGTCGGCGTCGAGGTTACAGGTGGAAGGATTGAGACAATAATCTGCGGCGGTGCCAAGATGGATGCCAGTGTCCTTAATAGATTGGATGAATACGGAGTTTATGCGAATCAGGGTTATGGAATAACTGAATGCAGTTCAAGAGTATCCGGAGACACTTTAAGAAAGCCCACTGCATCGGTTGGAAGACCACTCCCATGTGTTGAGGTTAAGATAGAAAATGGCGAGATTGTTGTCAAAGGTGATACTGTAAGCCCCGGCTATTACAAGAATACAGAGGCAACAAAAGAAAGCTTTACAGAGGACGGATGGTTCTATACCGGTGATTTGGGATATATAGATGAGGAAGGCTATCTGTATATAACCGGTCGAAAGAAAAACCTCATTATCCTTTCCAATGGCGAGAATTTCTCTCCTGAAGAGATAGAAGAGAAATATTATCTGAGACCTATTGTCAAAGATGCCATTGTTATCCAGGAAGAGGATAAGATAGTAGCAGAGGTTCTCCCGGATAGTGATTATATAAAGACAGTACCCGGAATAGATACGGAAAGTGAAATCCACAAGGTTATGGAAGAGGTTAACAGTGAGCTTCCTCTTGCAAGGCGTGTTCACGAACTTCGTATCCGCAAGGAAGATTTTAAGAGAACTACTACCGGAAAGATAATACGTTAAAATAACAGTTCTGCGGAGGCGCAGGAGGATCCATCCGGCAATGTAAGAACTGCGGAAACACCTTCGGGGGTTATTAAGTAGTTCACAACTACGGTTTTATTTTCAGGAAGCAGTGCCTGTCGGTAAGAAATAGCAAAATCATTGATGTTTTTCCCGGCAAGTACTGACTCCGGAAGACTCTCGATTACATAGCTTAGGTACCTGGTGTTATGCACGTGGCAGTTATAATCAATATCACTTTTTCTCAGGGCGAGCTCTGAGCGTCCTGTAAAGTGATCCATATTATGACGCTTGATAAGACGGCGCTTTATTACATCTTTATCCTCGCAGCCATAAAGTGAGTATGCTTCAGGTGATATTTTGATAATGGAACCGCTATTGGTGTCAACCAGAGTGCTTTCGCTGCAGGCGTAAACCATGTCATTTCCGTCGGGATCTGTAACCACGAACTGTCTTATGTGAGAAAACTGAGTTGATGATGAAGAAATCCAGGTGGTCACATCCAGTGAAGTATGGTTTGGTATCTGCTTCAGGATTTTTACATTCCAGGAGAGAATTACCCAGGTAGTATTTGTGGCATTTCGCTCTGTCATCAGATCCACACCGACGCTGTATATGTGTCTGTTGGCTACGTCGTCAAGAATGTCAAAGATACCTTCCGGGGTCAGATAACCGGAGGTACCCATGGCTGAAACTGAAGGTGAATAATTGTATTTATAGTACATATGAGGCTCCTTATTATGTTTTTTTGCTACAAAAATAATCATAATTTGAGCAATTAATCATTGTCAAGGAGAATCATAGCATCTGCTAAAGCAATTTAATAATGGCGCGTTTTACATTCCTAGAGGAATAAAGACTTATGAAGGATAATGTAAAGACAAGATTGTATTTGTTTATAGGTTCATCTCTTACAATTATTGCTGTAGTGGCTTTTTTGACTCTTATGAATATTAATGAGCCCAAAGAGTATACCGCGGTGCCTTTTAACGTTCTAAAGATACTTGTAGTCATAGCCACGGTTTCTCTGGCCATCTTTTTCAGATGGGGACCGGTATATGATATCGAAGGGAAACTTGAAAGTGCCAATATTAACGCCATGCTTATGACGGTCCTAATCATTATCCAGGTTGCCTTTTTCTTCGAGATAGTTTCTGTCAGAGACCAGATAAATGGTTATCAGATATATGCTGATATCAGAAATGATATTACTGTAGCAGATAGCAGCAGCCGGGAAGATATGAATGATACACTGTCCGGGTTCTGCAACAATGGAATTGCAGAAGTCGCTATCGTGGATGGTGAGAGCAGGGTTTTGTATTCTTCAAATGCCGGGATGGTAGGAGCTGTTATGGCAGATTCTCCCTATTCCTATGCATTTGGTAAGAATAATGAGATCAGATTCATCGTGGACAAGTCTTACCTGAAAGCTCAGATGGTTTCAATAATCCTGAACCTGTTAACAGTTCTTGTGACATCTGTTTTCCTGACCAGTGAGATAATACTTTCCATGATAAGGGTTTTGACCAGAAAAATAGAGAAGAGTGCGGCAGAAACGGCAAGTGAAGCCGGCAGCGATCTTATGATAACTCCACTTTATTACATAAGACAGATAGCATTTCTGTTTTACTTTGCTTCAAGACTGTCTGCTGCTTTTATCCCTACAATGGCCAAATCACTTCACAGCCCGCTGTCGTTTATTTCAGATACTACAGCCGCAGGTCTTCCTCAGACAGCAGAAACATTGTTAACCTGCTCTGCAATTTTTATAACAACTCTTATTCTGGAGAAAAATGGCTGGAAACTGCCGTTTATTTCCGGACTTATTATGGTTGCTCTTGGCACATTCCTTTCAGCATTTTCACCCAATCTCCTTATCTTTGTTCTTGCCAGAGCAGTGGTTGGCCTTGGATATGGCTTTTGCTGGATGACTCTCAGAAATCTGTCACTATTTGGCAGAAATGTCAAGGAACAGATACTGGGGTTTGCTCTTCTGAATGCGGGTATATACGCCGGTATGAACTGTGGAGCCGCTCTTGGTGCTATCCTGGCCGAGATTATCGGATTCAAGTTCGTATTCATTGTATCAGCGATTCTCACACTTTTAACATCAGGAATTATCATCGGCATGGAAAATGCACTGCTTCCGAAAACCGATAAAGAAGATGAAAAATCCCGTGAGAATATGAGTAACAAAAAAGACGGTGGATTTACTACAGCGGCCCTGTTTGTGGTTTTAATGATTGCTCCCGCCAGTATTGCTGCATCATATCTGAATTATTTCCTGCCGTTGTATTTTGACGATATAGGAAAGAGCGTAACGGATGTAGGTAGGGCCCAGCTTCTCTATGGTATAGCCATTGTTTATGCAGGACCATTCCTTTCAGGAGTTATCTCGTCCTTTAAGCAAAAGGCTCTGAAAAATATCAATATCATATACAACTTTGTGATAGCACTAAGTCTGTTTCTGCCGGGAATAGGGGCGGGGCTTGTCCTTCCGATTACCGGAGCGGCACTTCTTGGTACTGCGGACAGCTTCGGCTTTGGTGTTCAGAACAACTACTTCCTGTCATTGTCAGCAATCAGGAGGCTTGGAGGTTCAAAATCACTTTCAGTTCTATCCTTCATCAAGAAGATGTTGGAAATGATAGGACCAATGGTGTTTGCAGCTGTTATCACGCTGGGATTCCAGGCCGGAATAAGAACTATGGCTATTTGTTTTGCAGTGATGGCAGTGGTATTTATGCTTTATGGATCTGTTTTTGACAGGGAACGACAGGAGGACGCCTGATGACCGTAGGAGTAGTATATGGAGGAACCGCAGAGGAACGCGGAGCTTCTGAAAAAAATGCCAAAGATATAGCGGCAGTTCTTTCCGAAAGGGGATATAATGCCATTCTTTTCGAAATCGGCCATGATATAGTACAGCGACTGCGTGATGCCGGAACAGAATTTGTTTTCCTGTGTGTTCAGGGAAAGGGTTATGGCGACGGTACTTTTCAGGCTGTTCTCGACAATGAGGGGATTCCCTATACAGGAAGTGGAGTCAGAAGTGCAACTCTGATAAATAATAAGATCCTGTGCAAGTTCTATTTTGAATTTTTTGATATAAGGACACCCGACTGGGATGTTCTGGACAGGAAATCATTCGATGATAATACTTATCCCTATGAGGAGTTTGGATTTCCCTTCGTGGCAAAAGCGCCCACCCAGGGAGGAAGCTTTGGGATTGAGCTGATCAAAGGAATGGAGGATATTCCAAAAATAAATAACGTTTTCCGCTTTGATGATCCTATTCTTTTGGAAAAATATATAGCAGGAAAATTTTATACAGTCGGTTTTTACGATCATGATGGCAGGATAGTTACCCTGCCGGTGGTCGAGGGAGTGGACCTGGGCGATAAAGACAGAAAGGCAGCTGAAATCGGCAGTGACATAATCTCATTTACGGGAAACTATGGAATTCGGGAAAGCTGTCTGTCAAAAGATTTGGAGTCTGAGATGCAGGAAATGGCAGGTAGGATTTTTTATGCTACAGGTGCCATGGATGTGGCGAGAGTGGACTTTATGGTATCCGATGAAGATGGGAAACCCTATGCACTGGAGATAAATGCTGTACCGGGGCTGAAAAAAAGCAGCCTTCTTCCAAAGGAGGCGCAGATGGCAGGTATTTCTTATGGGGATCTTATCGAAGATATACTGAAAGCAACGGTAAGGAGGTCAACGAATGTTTAAACACATGAAGATTAGCATCAAGATACTTCTGGTTATCATAATAATGTCCCTTGGTGCCTTACTGATGGTTTTTGGAGCGTCCTACTACTTTATGAATTCCATGGTGGATGAGTTCAGGCAGACGAATATCACCCTGGGATTGAATTCCTCAAATAATGCCAAGGACTCACTATTGTCTCAGGCTGAGGATTATCTGGCGAAACTGGTTCGAAAGCAGGCTCAGGCTGCCAATGAGGAACTCTATGCCGTAAACAGGATTGTGACGGAATCCGCGGGATACACAAACAGCCTTTATGTAAATAATCAATACTTTACCGGCAAAGAGATGCCAAGGCCTGACGAAACAGAGGCCGGGGTGGCCAGCTCCAAGTATTTTCTGGCAAAGGGGGTTGAGGCAACACCCGGGGTCGTAAAAGAGGTAAACAATCTATCCAGCTGTGAGTACATGTTTGCACAGTTTCTGGATAATAATCCGACGCTGGATAATATATATATAGGTACAGAAAGCGGAATTTCTTACAGATATTCAAGAGCCAATCTTTATAACCCTGATTATGATCCCAGAGAGCGTGGCTGGTATAAGGCCGCCATGGAGAATCAGGATACCCTGGTATGGCTGCCCACTTATGAGGATTCCTATGGGAATACCTGTATAACAGCTGCCATGTCCTACAGGGATGAATATGACAGGACAGTAGGTGTTGTGGCGTCTGATGTGCTTCTTACCAGTATCATTGATGACGTAATGAGTCTCAAAGTCGGTGAGACAGGCTCCTGTTTCGTGATCGATTCAGACTATGCATTTATAGCGCATCCGGATATGACCAATGAAGACTTTAACTATGATCTGGCAGGGCATTTTGAGGATGATGCTTTTATCAATGCTCTCAACACTTCAGATAGCGGAATATTGGAAACAGTATATGATGGTGAACCTTCTTATCTGGCATTTGCAAGGCTTGAGGAGACAGGATGGATTTTCTGTGCAAGCATAGAGACAGCCGAGGTTATAGCGCCTGCTCAGAAAGCAAGGGCAGAGAGTGATGCACTGACTGAAGCCTCACAACAGGATATGCAGGCAAAGCTGTCTAATGTTTTCAGGCTTTTCATGATCTTCTTTGCTATCATTGGTATTATTGTCATCATGATCTCATTTGCTGTATCCGGGACCATTACAAAGCCGATACAGAGACTTACAGCCAGTGTTCATGATATAGGAAAAGGTAACTTTGAGAAGAAAATACCTGTGGAATCCGGGGATGAGGTTGGAGAACTTGCAGGAAAATTCAATGATATGCAGGACAACCTCAAGGAGTACATGGATAATCTCAAAAAGGTTACTGCTGAAAAAGAAAGAATCGGTGCAGAACTCAATGTAGCGACAAAGATTCAGGCAGATATGCTGCCAAAAATTTTCCCTCCCTATTCAGAGCGGAAAGAGTTTGTACTGGCAGCCTCCATGCATCCTGCTAAAGAAGTCGGCGGCGATTTCTATGATTTCTTCCTTGTGGACGAAGAACATCTGGGCCTAGTTGTTGCTGACGTTTCGGGAAAAGGTGTACCCGCTGCCCTGTTCATGGTCATTGCTAAGACAATGATAAAGAACAGAGCTATTATGGGCGGAGGTCCTGCAGAAATCCTGACTGAAGTGAATAATCAATTATGCGAAGGAAATGAGGCAGAGCTATTTGTTACAGTATGGTTTGCAATTATAGATATCAATACAGGTAAGGGGCTTGCAGCCAATGCAGGTCATGAACATCCTGTACTGAGACGGGCAGGAGGACAGTTCGAACTTATCGAGTACAGACATTCCCCGGCAGTTGCTACCATGGAGGGTATACGCTTCAAGGAACATGAATTTGAGCTTCATCCCGGAGATACACTTCTGGAATACACGGATGGAGTTACGGAAGCAACCAATAAGGATAATGTGCTGTTCGGAAACGACAGATTACTGGCAGCACTTAATAAGGAACCTGATGCAGCTCCTGATGTACTGCTGCAGAATCTTCGCAAAGATATTGATGAATTCGTTGGAACGGCACCGCAATTTGATGACATAACAATGCTTGGACTAACGTTTTATGGTAGTTGATGGTTTGATATACTGGTATTTAAAAAAGAAACATTATTTATAACAATGCAAATAAATTTTTACGAGAGGAGAAAAAGCAATGACAATCAACAAGGAAACAAATGGAAACGAAATGGTAATCTCTTTGGAGGGAAGGCTTGACACAACAACAGCGCCTGAGCTTGATGAAGAGATTAAGAAACTTGATGGGGTTGATAAGCTGGTATTTGATCTTAAGCAGCTTGAATACATCTCATCTGCAGGCCTTCGCGTTCTGTTGTCTGCGCAAAAGATCATGAATAAAAAGGGTGGTATGGTAATCAAAAACGTAAGTGATGTGATCAATGAGATCTTTGAAGTAACAGGATTCGTTGATATTCTGACTATAGAGTAAGATTTTTATATCTTATAATCGCGCAGGTATTTGGTATGAAGGAAATAACTCTTGATGCAAAAGTTGAAAAACTGAATGATCTTCTTTCCTTTATTGATCAGGAACTTGAGGATGCCGGTTGTACCATGAAAGCACAGATGGCCATAGACCTGGCTGCGGAGGAAATATTCGTTAATATTGCCAACTATGCTTATGGCAGTGGTGAAGGAAATGCTGTTATAAGACTGGAAACGGATAAGGATGCAGCTAAGGTCGAGATTGTTTTTATTGATGAAGGCATGCCTTATAATCCGCTTGAAAGGGAAGACCCGGATGTTACTTTGTCTGCTGAAGAACGCCAGATGGGTGGTTTGGG
>CAMVLM010000095.1 GCA_947168335.1 uncultured Butyrivibrio sp.
ACGTTTTAATCCTCAATATGATGAGAATGACACGATAACCGTTGAATGCAGCCATGTATTCCTTAGTATCGGTCAGAGCATTGTATGGGGAGAGCTGCTTGCAGGTTCAAAGGTTGAGCTTGGAAGAGGAAATGGCGCTGTTGCTGACAGCCTTACATATCAGACAGCTCAGCCGGACATTTTTGTAGGTGGTGACGTTTACACAGGACCTAAGTTTGCTATTGATGCTATTGCAGCAGGTAAACAGGGTGCAATCTCAATACACCGCTTTGTACAGCCTAATTCTTCTCTTACGATCGGAAGAAACAGAAATGACTTCAAGGAACTTGATAAGGAAAACATCCTTGTTAAGGACTATGATACCTGTAAGAGACAGATTCCCGGTAAGAGTGATAAGATTGCAGATCCCAAACATTCCTTCAGGGATGCAAAACTTGTATTTACTGAGGAACAGGTTAAGGCTGAGACAGCAAGATGTCTGTCATGTGGAGCATCTGTCGTTGATACAAATAAGTGTATCGGATGCGGACTTTGTACCACAAAATGTGAATTTGATGCGATTCATCTTTACAGAGAAAATCCCGAGTGCAGCATAATGACACGCAGTGAGGATAAATTCAAAGCTATCATCCCTTACGCCGCTAAAAGGGCGATAAATATTAAATTCAAAAAGTAAGAAAGCGCCGGAATATTAAAGGTTTTTGTTATGCATGAATTAGGTGTTGTTTTTCATATAATTGATGATTTGCAGGAAGTTGCGAAAGAGAATGAGATTAAAAAGATTGAGAAGATAACTCTGCAGCTCGGAGAGGTGTCTTCTGTAATTCCTCATTTTTTAAGTGATGCCTGGAAGTGGGCTGCGGCTAAGCAGGAGCTTGTTTCAGAATCTGAGCTTGTTATTGAGACTATTGAAGCAGTTTCTTATTGTGAGGATTGTGGGAGAGAGTATGGTACGGTTGCTCATGGCAGAACATGTCCTTTCTGTGGTAGTGAGAAGACATATCTGCTTAAGGGAAATGAGTTCCTGATAAAGGAGATAGAAGTAGCAGGATAAAAGTTTTGCAATATGATGTTGTCAATTATTAATGACAAATCCACAATATTTTGATAAAATATAGTCATGTTGCATAAGGGAATTCTAAATATTGATTTTAATCATAAGGAATTTCCTTCACTATACTAGATAAGGGGGATTCATAACCATGGCAACAAAGGAGAAGAGAAACGTAATTGTTGGACAGTCAGGAGGACCTACAGCTGCAATCAATTCATCACTTGCAGGTGTTTATCGTACGGCCAAGGACCGTGGATATAAAAAGGTTTACGGAATGATTCACGGTGTTCAGGGTCTCATGGAAGGCAGATACATCGATCTTGCTGACCACATCAAGACCGGACTTGATGCAGAGCTTTTGAAGAGAACACCTTCTGCTTATCTTGGATCATGTCGTTATAAGCTTCCTGAAATCTTTGAGAGTAAGGAAACCTATGAGAAGATCTTCACAATCCTTACTGAGTTAGAAATTGACTGCTTCATTTACATTGGTGGTAACGATTCTATGGATACCATCAAGAAGCTTTCAGATTATGCTATTATTTCCGGTTCATCTGTAAGATTCGTCGGATGTCCCAAGACAATTGATAACGATCTTGCTCTTACAGACCATACTCCCGGTTATGGCTCAGCTGCCAAGTATATCGGTACATCAGTAAAAGAAATCATCCGTGATGGATGGAGTCTTGAGACTGAGCATGGTCAGGTTGTTATAGTTGAGATAATGGGTAGAAATGCAGGATGGCTCACTGGCGCAGCTGCTCTTTCAAGAGGAGAGGACTGTGACGGACCTGATGCAATCTATCTTCCCGAGCTTCCCTTTGATGTTAAGAAGTTCGTTGAAAAGACAAAGAAACTCCTTAAGGAGAAAGCTAATGTCGTTGTTGCAATCTCTGAGGGTATCCATGATAAAGATGGAAAATACATCAGTGAGTATGATAACGGCGTAGAATATGTAGACGCATTTGGACATAAGCAGCTTACAGGTACAGCAAGATACCTTTGCACAGTACTTTCACAGGAAATCGGCTGCAAGACTAGAGCTATCGAGCTTTCAACACTTCAGAGAGCTGCAAGCCACTGCGCATCACGTGTAGATATTCTTGAAGCATATGAGGTTGGTGGTGCTGCTATGAAGGCTGCTGATGAAGGCGACAGCGGCAAGATGGTAGTTATCGAGAGACTTTCAGATGATCCTTATCAGGCAGGAACAGAGGTTAAGGATGTTCATAAGATCGCTAACGATGAGAGAGTTGTTCCAAGAGAGTGGATCAATAAGGATGGTACATATGTAACTAATGAGTTCATTACATATGTTCGTCCTCTTATTCAGGGCGATGTAGGACCCATCATGGTTGATGGTATTCCGCGTCATCTGTTTGTACCTGGATTCCAGGAACTCTTATAAAAAATATATAATTCCGACATGTTAATGCATGTCGGAATTTTTATGCCTAAAAATGCCTGTAAATTAAAGATTTTACGCTCTTTTAATAAGTTTTTAATTTGATTTTGCACGTTTTATTATATGATTTAAGTAGGTGTAATATTGATAATTTATGACGTGTAAAAATATCAAAGGTAAATGCTTATGAAAAGAAGAATAAAACAGTTGGTATCTGTAACTATTACATCCATCGGGCTTGTTTTAATGATAGCCTGTAATAATGGTTCCAATTCTGCAGAAATCATTGGTTCGGATACCAGTTCTGCTTCTTCTGATGTCAAAACAATAGATGTTTTGATAACTGAAGAAAATTATGGTATCGGAGTTGATAAAGATAAGCCGGAGCTTTTGGCAGATATTAACAGAATCCTTGCTGAGATGAAATCAGATGGAACTTATGATAAGATTTTGAGTCATTTTGAGACTTCAGAAAAAATAGAACCTGTAAAAACATATGAGCGTAATATGGAAAATAATCAACTGGTTGTAGCTACAACCGGAGAATATGCACCTTTTGATTATGAGATTGGTGATGAAGTTTATGGAATTGATAAGGAACTGGTAGCAGAGATAGCAAAAAGACTTAATAAGGAACTGGTTCTTGTTAATATGAACTTTGATATCCTTTTTATGACTGTTTTTGAGCATAAAGCTGATATAGCGATTGCAGGGATTACAATAAATGATGAAAGAAAAAAGTATTGTGATTTCTCTGATCCGTATTACACAGATGGAATGAGTATTGCAGTCAGAAGTGATAATACTGATTTTGATAAATGTAAAACAGCTGATGATATAAAGAAAGTGTTGCTTTCAAAGGATAAAACTTTCGTACTGGCAGTTGAGTCCATAACAACTGCTGAAGATTATTATTATGATAATGATCTGCCATGTACCTTGGTAGAATGCCTTGATATTGATAACGCTGTTGAAAGACTTATCCAGGGAGAAGCTGATTGTGTCATGGGTGATTCAGCTGTATTAAAATATAGTATAAGTAAATAAATCAGGAATAAGATATGGGGAGCATAAAAAAACAGTTTTTTTCTATTTTTTTTATTTCGGTAATTTTGTCATTATTGTTGTTTTCTGTCTACATAATTATAACGACAAGAAGAGTTGTAGTTGTGGAGAATAAAGTTGGTGCGCTTTTTATTGGCTCAGTTGATGACAAAGGATGGAGCCAGACCCATTATGAAGGCCTGAAAACTGCATGTGATAAAGTTAATCTGCCACTCTATATTGAAGAAAATGTAGATGAAAATGAAGCAGCGTGTGAAGCTGCAATAAACAGACTGGTCAATATCAAAAACTGTAATGTCATTTTTCTGACAAGTGACGGTTATGACAGCAGATTAAATAAAATATTCGATAAGTATTCTAATGTCCATTTTTACACAGTTTCTCCGGACAGTGCTTCAAGTAATGTAACAACATATTTTGCGAGGATATATCAGATGAGATATCTTTGCGGAATGATTGCGGGCAAAATGACCAAAAGTAATGTAATTGGTTATGTTGCTGCCATGAACAACACTCAGGTAAATCGTGGAATAAATGCTTTTGCAATTGGTGCAAGAGAGGTTAATCCTGATGTTGAAATTAAAGTTCGATTCACAAATTCATGGCTTGATGCGGACCTTGAAAGAGAAACCGCAAGGAAACTAATTCAGGAGGATGGAGCCGATATTATCACATATCATTCTTCAGAATCCAATGCCATTGATGAAGCAGAGAAGCTTGGCGTATATTCAATGGGTTACAATATTGTGCAAAAAGAGAGAACCTCAAATTTCCTTACAGCAGCAATTTACAAATGGGAACCTATATATGAGGCGGTTTTGACTGATTTTGAAAAAGGAAATATCAGGGCTGATAAGTACTATTGGTATGGTATTGTATATGATGCCGTTGATCTTTCACCCATGTCAGATAAAATACCTGATGACGTTAGGGAAATGATCAGTGAGAGAGAAATCACTATGATTAATGGCATTGATATATTCATGGATGAACTTCATGACAATAATGGTCTGATCAGATGTAAAGAAGGCGAGAGAATAAGCGATAATGCGTTGTTGAGAAAAATGGACTGGTTTGTGGAAGGAGTCAAAGTTTATGAATAAATTAAACTTCTTCAATAGACGATTTACCATAACAATAATTTCATATTCAGTTATTTTGATAATTCTCGGTTTCCTTCTTGATTACGGACTTAAAGGAATGGTCGAAGAGCTTGTTGTCATGAAGCTTCAGAAGGAAGTAAAAGATGCAGCTGACTATTACAGTGAGGATCTTAATAACGAGATAAATACGCTATCAAATATTGCAAATCTTTTGGTCGATCCAAGACCTGTAAATAAAAATAAAAACATCGAACGATCCATGGAACTTGTAGATAACGTGTTTTATGCTGAACCTCGAGTAATTGTCGGCTTGATGAAAGCCAATGGAGATTATGTTTTTGGCGAGGATCTTTCCCTTTATGAATACAGAGGAATTCTTAATGGAATGACCGGTCAGAAATCCGTTTCTTATATTACAAGCGGAGGTCTGTTATTTGCGTACCCTGTTTTTCGCGGGGATAATGTTCGTTATGTCCTTTATTCTATATGTGCATCCAATTATATCGGTGAAAAGCATGGAGCACATGTGTTCAAAAACAGTATCGGAGATGTAATGATCATGACCAAAAACGGTGACGTGATCGTTCCTTTCAGTGATATTTCAGAGAATCAGAGACCATTTTATGAAAGTGCTTCTGTTAAGAAAACTCTTCTTAAGCTTGTAAGTCAGAGCAGACGACAGAGTGCTGCTGTTTCACTGGAAAAAACAACTCTTGGAGAGATGTTCTTTTACTGTTCTGAAATAGCAAATACTGATTTTGTACTTACAGGAACTATTTCAAAAGAAATTGCGTACGGAAAAATTTCGAGTATTTCTACTATAGTTCTTGCTCTTTATACAATTTTTGTTGTCATTGTACTTATCCTTTCGACTTATTTATACTTCATTTCCCAGCAGGCCCGTGAGAGTGAAGAACTGAAAATTGCCCGTGATGAAGCTCAGGCTGCATCAAAAGCAAAGGGCGATTTCCTTGCTAACATGTCCCATGAAATAAGAACACCTATCAATGCCGTACTTGGAATTGATGAGATGATCTTAAGAGAGTATGACGATAAAAAAATACGTCAGTACGCATATAATATAAAAAGTGCCATGGTTTCGCTTCTTAATCTTATCAATGATATTCTTGATTATTCAAGAATGGAAGCAGACAAAGTGACGCTTATCAATGAGCCCTATGACACTTCTGTTATGATATCGGATCTTATGTCCATGGTTGGAAAATACGCCGAGCAGAAGAGTCTTATTTTTGATGTCGCAGTAGATAAAAACATCCCTAAAGTTCTTGTAGGTGATGTTATCAGAATAAAGCAGATTATAACAAACCTTCTTACCAATGCTTTTAAATATACGGAAAAAGGTTTTGTTAATCTGATTATTGATTATGAAAAGCTTGATGAAAAGACTATCAGGATGAAAGTTACAGTTAAGGACTCGGGAATCGGTATGAAACCTGAGGATATTGATAAGCTTTTCAAAGCCTTTGAGAGAATTGAAGAGAGCAGAAACCGGACTATTGAAGGTACCGGTCTTGGAATGAGTATCGTTAAGAAGCTCCTTGATCTTATGGGCAGTACCATGATTGTTGAAAGTGCTTATGGTGCAGGAAGTAAGTTTTCATTTGAAATAGTTCAGGAGGTAAATGACTGGAGTCCTCTTGGAGACTATAAAGAAGCTTTTGAGGAAGCAGTAGAGAAAGAGGTTGATTATTCAGTAGCATTTGTTGCACCAAATGCGAAGATACTTATCGTTGATGACACAGAGATGAATCTGTTTGTTGTCAGCGGATTACTTAAAAATACAAAAATGCAGATTACAACTGCAAAGAACGGTATAGATGCATTAGAGAAAATGGTCAATACAGAGTACGATATAATGTTGATCGATCAGCGTATGCCTGAGATGGATGGCATGGAACTAATTGGACGAATCAGATCAAATCTGGATAATCCAAATTACAACAAACCATGTATCTGCCTTACCGCAAATGTTGTAACTGGAATAAGAGAAAAATGTATTGAAGCAGGATTTGATGATTATCTTGAAAAGCCTGTTGATGGAAAGATTCTTGAGCAGACAATAGCAAAATATCTCCCTAAAGACCTCATGAATAACTCAGCAAGTGGATATATGGGTGAAGCCTTTAGTGATGGCACCATTGATGAAACAGACAGCTCTGTATCGTATGAATCTGTATCAAATAAAGAACATAAGTCTGATACAAACGATAAATCAAGTGTTATAATTGCAGTAGATGATGTTCAGGATAATGTAGCAGGCTCGGAAACTGAATCTGATTCTTCTGAAAATGGAGCGCTAAAAGATCTTGAAGACAAGGGATATATCAAAATTGAAGATGGAATATCCTATGCGGGAAGTGAAGAATTATTTATTATGACACTTCAGTTTTTCAGAGATTCTATAGATTCCAAGTCTGATGAAATTGAGCAGCTTTACCTTGCTGACAATATTGAAGTTTATGGAGCCAAGGTCCATGCACTTAAGAGTTCAGCCAGAATAATTGGAGCTACAGCTCTTTCAGAAGAAGCAAAGGCATTGGAAAAAGCCGCAAATGATAATGATATAGAGTATATTAAAGCTAACAATATGGAGCTTTTAAGTCATTACAGGAAATATAAAAATTTTTTAGAGGGAATATAAAGCAGCAGGAGATTACTTATGTCTGATAAAAAGATAATGATCGTCGATGATGACGAAATGATTCGTATGATGACAAATAAGATATTGTCAAAGCACTATACAATTGTAAGTGCTGAGTCCGGTCAGCTGGCAATAAATATGTATGAGACCGAAAAACCGGATATGATCCTCTCAGATCTGGTTATGCCCGGAATGAGCGGTTTTGAAATGATGGAGATATTAAGGGAAAAATATGACCATGTAATCCCTGTTATGTTCATGACTGCCTATTCAAGTGATGACACTGAGAAAAAAGGTCTTGAAACAGGCGCTGTTGATTATATAAGAAAACCATTTAAGGCAGATGTTCTTCTTCAGCGAATCGATAATGTCTTTAGTAATCTTGAGAAAATTCAGGGCTTAAAACATCAGGCAGAAATTGAACCTATGACAGGTCTTTTGAATAAAACAACAACAGCTAAGGAAATAAGCGATGTTGTTACAAAAGGTGTCGGCATATTTATGATGATTGACCTGGACAGCTTCAAACTTGTAAACGATCTGTACGGTCATGAGATGGGCGACAGAGTTCTTATCTGGTTTGCAGACACTCTTCGCAGTATTATGCGTACAAGTGACGTTATTGGCAGAGTGGGCGGTGATGAATTTGTTGCTTTTTGTCAGAATACCAAGGATGAAAGAGTTGTAAGTGAAAGATGCGAATTCTTAAACAGAAAGATTGTTGAATTCTGTAAGAAACTCCTTGATGAAGACATGTCTATTCCCATTGGCGTATCGATCGGCGCAGTAGTCTGCCCTGATGAGGGAACAGATTACCTTACGCTTTATAAAAAAGCAGATCAGGCACTTTATACTGTAAAGCGTGGCGGAAAGCATAATTACGCTTTTTACAGGCAGGTTAATCCTCAGCTTGATGTTGAAGAAAAAAGCGAAATGAGGGATCTTCGAATGATCTACTCTGAGAGAGATCCCAGACACGGAGCCATGATACTTAATCAGGATCAGTTCAGCCTGATATACAGATTCCTTATAAGATTCCAGAGAAATTATACCTGGGATGTTTCCTTTGTAGTTTTTACAATCGCAGCTAAAAATGAATCAGTCGATTCATCCGAGGGTGCAGATAAGTTTATCGAAATAGTTGCATCCTCCTTAAGAGGCAGTGACATCATTACCCGTAACGGACTTAATAAGGTTGTGATCGCACTTATGAAATGTAACAACGAAAACTATGAAATTCCAATCGATAGAATTACTGCCAAGTGGAAGGAAACAAATTACAGCGCAGATTATGATTTTACTTACGATAAGGAAGATGTTTTACCCGAATAAAATGTAGCATCTTACTCAATGACATCTTCGTAGATGAAGATGTCATTTTTTTGATTAATGTTTGCGCATTATTTGGTCATTGTTTCTTTTGGGAATCAAGTATAGAAAATTACTAGGATTGGAAGGATATTGCATGAAGAGTTATGAACATAGAATGAAATTTCAACCCGGCTGTTGTATATCTAATAGATATACATTAAAATGAAGGCAGAAAGAGAGGTGATATGAATGGCAAACAAAACAGCAACCATCCTGGCAAGAGTTGAACCTGAGGTAAAGGAAGAAGCAGAGGAGATTCTGAGCCAGCTTGGTATATCAAGCTCTGTAGTAATAAATGCACTTTATAAGAAAATTATAAGAACAAGGGGAATACCTTTTACATTCGACTTATCTACTAATCCTGTAGCCAGGGATGAAATGACTGACAGGGAATTCGACATTATGATGGAAAGAGGCCTTTCGCAGGCAAAAAATAATGAGAGCCGCCCTGCAAAAGATGTTATTTCTGACATTAAAAAGGATATAAGGGAGTGGACACGTTGAACAGATTTGAAGTTAGACTGACCAGGCAGGCGGAAGAACAGCTCCGAGGTATTGCATGGCATATAGCAGTTGTATTGAAAAATCCGGATGCTGCAGAGACTCTTATGGATTCATTTGATGAACTTCTAGAAAATCTATCAGTAAACCCTGAAAAATGGTTTCTTGTAGATGAAGAACCATGGAGAACGGAAGGAGTAAGGAAAACAAATATTGGAAATTATCTTGTTTATTTCTGGATTGATGTTGAACACGCTGCGGTACAGATTACAGGTATAGTTCACATTTCAAGGGATCAGGATAAATATTTAAAGCAGATGATTTTAGAAGAATGATTCTTTGAAATTATGCAGTTTCTTAATCGCGATAGGAAATATCGGAAAAACAGATTGGGATTTTATGATGAATATGATCTTTTGGAAACGCCTACATATGTTGTCATGGAGAATAAAAATGTAATCAATATCTACAGGGCATAAAACATTCATAGTCTGTACGACATTAACTATTTAATAATATTTTATGAAATTTTAATCTAAAAGCACTGCTTGGATAATGGTGTCTTTAGAGTTAATTGCGATAATTATTATGTATAAGTGTTGTTATTTGGAATTAGTGAAAAGCTTTTATTTGAAATAATTAAGATATTTATCAGAAAGGGGCTTGACATACCATGCGGAACAGGGCTACACTCGCACAGCACAGCACAGCACAGTAAGGTAAACTGCGCCTTTTTGTCTTGCTCTAAAACTGAATACTACATTCGTGATGGATAACCGTCGGATTCTGACGGGGTAAGTATACCCTGTCAGGTTCGGCGGTTTTTGCGCGTATAAGCTCTTGTCAATGACTGGGTGATCGTTGTGCTTGCACATAAGGTCACACAGTCATTATACAAGGCAAAGGACATGAGCATGTAGCACGATAGTGCGGAATGCGAATGGACGTAGAATTGCGGGGCACAATGAGTCCAGTGGACTCATGTTTTGTGCCGACCGGAGCGAAGCGTAGACTGCGAAGCACGGAGCAATTCGTGGCTTATACGCGAATGTACACAATGGCAATGCGGCGGCCATAACAGCCGCAAATATAACATAACGGAGATTACAGCTTATGAAAAGAAAGATGAAACGATTTTTAGGCATCCTGCTCAGCCTCGCGATGGTACTGGGGGTGATGCCGGGGATGCCGGCGTATGCGGCGGAAGCGAGTGTAACGTTAAATGCTTCAACACAAACTTCAGGTGTAATAAGCACAACTATGAGCGCTTACCAAGGAAATATGCTGGTAAATGGTGATCGTTATATAAATGCAAGTTCAAATAAGGTAATTACCAAAATTGTAATTAATAAAGGAAGCTTATGGCAATTTAATGCATCCACATTAAGCGTATCACCTGGTACAATGAGTTTCAATGGCGACGTGTTAACCGTCAACGATATTAATTCTGCATCTGTTACTTTAAAAAAATTGACAGGGACAAACGTTTCCATTTCCTCAATTGTAGTTTATTATGATGATCCTATTGCTGTGACGGGGGTGACACTAAATCCCTCAACTACGCAAACGATATCTGTGGGAGGCAGCGTAGCTTTCACAGCTACCATTGCCCCCGATAACGCCGCGGATAAGAAGGTGAAGTGGAGCGTCACTGGAAGCGCTGTGACGCTGTTTTCTGATTCAAACTGCACTTCTCCGATAGCCACCGGCTCCGCGATTAGCACATCTACCGTTTATGCAAAAGGTACGGCAGCAGGCAGCGCTACTGTAACCGTTACAACCAACGACGGTAGTAAGACCGCGAGCTATGATGTGACGGTAAATAAGGCTGATCCCACCGCGCCAACTGGTCTGACTGCTACCATCGGGCAGACGCTTGCCGACGTGACTCTACCAAATGGATGGACATGGGCCGATAGCACGCAGAATGTTGGCAATGAAGTATCAGCGTTGACATTCAAAGCAAACTTTGCCGGAGATGACAACTACAACGCCGTTTCGAATGTGGACGTAACCGTGACAGTGAATAAGCCCGCTAACCCTGCAACTGTAGCAGGCACAGCAACTGTTATAAAAGGCGGCAACACTGTCGATCTGGCAGGCAATGTCACAAAGAATGGTGCGGCGGGGGATGTCAGCTATGAGATCAGCGGTGAGCCAGGCGGTTGCTCACTGAACGGAAGTGTTCTGACCTCCGGTGACACCACAGGCACTGTGTCCGTAAATGTTACCGTTGCAGAAGATGACAATTATGCGGCACTTACCGCAACGCCTATTACGGTAACGATCAACGACAAGGGCACACAGACCATTACCGCCGAAAACGTGACTGCTTCCTATGGTGACACTGACAAGAAGGTAAACGCCAGCGTGACGGAACCGACTACTGGCGGCGGAGCGATCTCTTATGCCGTGAAGGATGGCAGTGCTGACTACATCGATGTGAATGCATCTACCGGCGCACTGACGATCAAGAAAGTTCCGGCAGACGGAAAAGCCTATGTCATTGTAACGGCAGCGGAGACCAGCACCTACACACAGGCAACCAAAGAAGTGACCGTGACCATCAATAAGGCAAACGCGGTAGCGGCAACCGTCACCGCAAACAACCGCACCTATGACGGGACGGAGAAACCGCTTGTGACCGTGACCGGCACACCGACCGGCGGCACGATGCAGTATGCCCTTGGCACTGAAACAGCAGCCACACAACCTTACACCACATCCATCCCGTCAAAAACCGACGTCGGAACCTAAATCACAA